>JAOZTV010000108.1:4982-9238 GCA_029939015.1 Candidatus Aminicenantota bacterium | reverse complement strand
AGCTGTTATAACTGAAAAACCCTTTGCGAAGGCTGCTGTAAAACAGATTGAAGAAATTGCAGTAAATGCAGGGTATGACTTTGAACTTTTAGAGAAATATAAGGACAATCAGGAGTTTTTAAATGCAGTATCTGATGTTGATGCACTTATAATCCGAAGTGATAAAGTTACAGAAGAAGTTTTAAATACTGGCACAAAGTTAAAGATTGTAGTTAGAGCTGGTGCAGGATATGATAATGTCAATACACAGGTTGCAAAAGATAAAAATATTGTCGTTATGAACACTCCTGGCCAAAATTCCAATGCTGTTGCTGAACTTGCAATAGGAATGATGTTATATAATGTTAGAAATAGTTTTAATGGTACTGCAGGTACTGAATTAAAAGGTAAATCTATTGGTATTCATGCTTATGGAAATGTAGGTAAATGTATTGCAAGGATAGCAAAAGGGTTTGGAATGGAAATTTATGCTTTTGATCCTTATGTTGATGAAAAACTTATTAAAGACGATGGGGTTATGCCAGTTAATTCTGTAGAAGAATTATATAAAAAATGTCAATTTATTTCATTACATATTCCATCAAATGAAAAAACAAAAAATTCAATTGATTATGATCTTTTAAACTTAATGCCAAAGAATGCTTGTCTAATTAATACAGCAAGAAAAGAAGTTGTAAATGAAGAATCATTAATTAAACTTTTCAAAGATAGGGAAGATTTTAATTATTTGTCTGATATTGCTCCAATCTGTAGAGAAGAGTTAGAAACAAATTATAAAGAAAGGGTTTTCTTTACACCTAAAAAAATGGGAGCACAGACATTTGAAGCCAATGTTAATGCAGGTGTTGCAGCTGTTAATCAAATTATTGGTTTTTTTGAAAAAGACGATAGAACATTTCAGGTAAATTCTTAAAAAATTTCAATATTCAGTAATGTTAAGGTGCGATATACAGCACCTTAAATACTATCTTTTCATTTTACACCTAAATTGAGCGACTTTTTCGGCGAATAGGCTAAAGCCTGTTGCACCATAAGGCTTTACAAAAATCCTCGACATACTTATTAGTATGCCTGCGGTTTTTGCAAAACCTTCTGGCAACAACATGCTTAACCTTTTCATCCAAAACAATCACTCAATTTAGGTTTCAGTAAAAAAATAAAAAAAAGCAATTTAACTGTTTTATTATAACTATATATATGATAAAATTTCGCATTAAAACAGTGAAATTTTTATATTTTACTGTATAAACTGGAGGATCTTTGTATTCATTAGGGATTATAGGTAGTCCATGTTATAAGCTTAAATCATTTTCTGTGGTTAAAAAGTATCACAAAATTAATTTGTCCATAAAATTAGATCATTATGTGAATATCACATTAATGACAAAAATAATATCCATAAATCGAGGTGAATAATGGAAAAACATGAAATTAATGCTAATAAGGAAGCATTAAACAAGAGGAGCAAAAAGAAGCCATCTACTAAAAACAACATTATTAAAACTGTTCCTGAATATTGTAAGGGTTGTGGTCTTTGTGTTGACATTTGTCCAACAGGGACATTATTACTTGGAGATGCAATTGAAAACAAATTTGGAGTTTCAATAGTAGTTGATGCACCTGATTATTGTATTGGATGCAAGATGTGTGAAATGAGATGTCCTGACTTTGCGATTTTTGTTAATTATGAGAAGGAAAAGGTGTAAATATGGAAGATACAAAAAAGAAAAACAGAAAGGTTTTACAAGGGAATATAATTGTTGCCGAAGCTGCTATTGCTGCTGGATGTGATTTTTTTGCGGGTTATCCAATAACTCCATCATCAGAAGTTGCTCAGCACATGTCTAAGGAATTACCCAAAAGAGGCTATGATTTTATTCAAATGGAAGATGAGATAGCTTCATTAGGTGCTTGTATCGGGGCTTCCTTAGCAGGAAAAAAAGTTTTAACTGCAACAAGTGGTCCAGGGTTTTCACTAATGCAGGAACACCTTGGTATGGGTGTTATGGCTGAAATACCACTTGTTATTGTTAATGTTATGCGTGGTGGTCCATCAACTGGTTTACCAACTAAACCTGCTCAGGCAGATATAATGCAGGCAAGATGGGGCACTCATGGAGATCACCCAATTATTGTTCTGTATCCGGCTTTTTCAAATGAATTATTTTGTGAAACTATTAGAGCGTTTAATCTTGCTGAAAAATTCTGGACACCAGTTATTATCCTCTTAGACGAGGTTACTGCTAAAGCACATGAAGATATTGAATTACCAGATACTAAGGATCTTGAAATTTATAATGGAAAAACTAAGGAAATAAAGGATTTGAATATATATGATAGAAATATTGGTGAGAATCCTCCAAGAGTGGATTTCTTTCAAGGTTATCCTATTCACATTGATGGTTTGGAACATGATGCACATGGCTGGCCGAGTTCTGACCCTGAAAATGCAGATAAGATGCAAAAATTAAGGATGCAGAAAATTTATCATTTTCTTGATGAAATAATCAAATTCAATGAATATTATATGGAAGATGCTGAAATAATGGTTTTTAGTTTTGGTGTATCAGCAAGGGCTGCTCTTCCTGCTGTCGAAGAGGCAAGAGAGCTGGGCATTAAGGCTGGCTTATTTCAGGCTTTGACAATTTGGCCTTTTCCAAAACGTGAATTAAGGGAAAGATTTAAAAAAATCAAAAAAGTTCTTGTTGTTGAATTGAATATGGGGCAAATAAAATATGAGATGGAAAGGGTTGCTTCCGATGATGTAGAAAAGAAATCATTATTAAGGGCAAACGGAATTCCCTTTACTCCAAAAGAAATACTAGAAAAAATAAAGGAGTTTTAAATGAGAGATTATGAAAAATATATAAGATATAGAACATTTCCTTCACCTTGGTGTCCTGGATGTGGTATTGGTGTAACTTTAAAGGCAATTGCGACTGCTTTTGCAGAACTGGATTTAGATCCGGATGATATCGTTGCTGTTTCTGGAATTGGTTGTTCAGGAAGAATGCCAACTTTTTTTAATACAAATACACTTCACACTACCCACGGAAGAGCATTGACATTTGCAACCGGTATTAAACTTGCAAGACCTGATAAAAATGTTATTGTTATTTCAGGAGATGGAGATTCAAGTGCCATTGGAGGCAACCATCTGATACATGCTGCAAGAAGAAATATTGGTATTAAAATGATACTCATAAATAATGGTATTTATGGGATGACAGGAGGTCAGGTATCTCCTTTGACACCTCAGAAATTTGTTACCGAAACAACACCATTTGGAAATATTGAGCCAAAATTTAATATAGCTGATCTATTAATGGGAGCAGGTGCAACCTTTGTAGCAAGAGAGACAGTCAATAGAATGAAACCTTTAAAAGATGTAATAAAAAAATCATTTCTTCATAAGGGTTTTTCTGTAGTTGAAGTTATAAGTAATTGTCATGTAAATCTTGGAAGAAGAAATAAAATGAAAGATCCAATCTCTATGACAAAATGGATTGCAGGTAGAACTGTTACTAAAACCCAGTATGATAAGATGACTCCTGAAGAACAAGACCATAAATATCCGGTTGGTCTTATTCATGAAAACACTTCAAGGCTTGAATACTCTGAATTATATTATAAACATATTGTACCAGCTGCTCAGGAAGCAGCCAAGAAAGGTCCTGGCGGTGCAGCTTTTGCAGCTCAAAAGAATACTATAACTTATAGAGGGAGTAAATAATGAATAGCAGGTATGAAATTCGATATGGTGCTGTTGGTGGACAAGGAATTCTTACAGCCGGGGCTTTATTATGTGAAATTGCTGTCCATAAAGAGGGAAAATTTGCTTTAGAGAGTCCTACATATACGGCCACTGTTAGAGGTGGTCCAACAAAGGTTGATATTATTATTTCTGATTCTAAAGTATTATTTCCACAGGCAACAGCAATTGATTTTTTTGTATGTACATTTCAGAAACCTTATGACCTGTATAAATCAAGAATTAAGGATGATGGTATTGTTGTAATTGATAGTAATCTAGTAAAAGATATTGGTGATCAAAAAGATTGGAATTTGTATAAGGTTCCTATCATAAATGAAACTACAAAACAATTGGGTAATATTGTTTTAACCTCTGTTGTCACCCTTTCTATTACGCAAAAATTAACTAATATTATATCTTATGATAATATGATTGATTTTGTAAAGAAATGGGCTCCAAAAGGTCTTGTTGATTTGAATATGGAAGCTATAAAATTAGGACA
>JAOZTV010000108.1:0-4882 GCA_029939015.1 Candidatus Aminicenantota bacterium | reverse complement strand
AATATGAATGTAATTGAAGAATTAAAATGGAGGGGTATGATTCATAATATCATGCCCGGTACAGAAGAACAGTTAAATAAAGAAATGACTGTAGCTTATATAGGATTTGACCCAACAGCTGACTCTTTACATATAGGGAGCCTTGTTCAGATTATGTTGCTAAAGCATTTTCAAAAAGCTGGACACAAGCCAATAGTACTTGTGGGCGGAGCAACGGGTATGATAGGTGACCCATCAGGTAAATCTGAGGAAAGAAATCTATTAGATGAAAAAGAACTAAAGAAAAATCAGGATGCAATATATAAACAATTAAGTCAGTTTCTTGATTTCGATAGTAGTGAAAAAAACAGTGCAGATATAGTTAATAATTATGACTGGATGAAGGGTGTTGGCTTTCTTGAATTTCTACGGGATGTTGGTAAACATCTTACTGTTAGCTATATGATGGCAAAAGATTCGGTTAAAAACAGGCTTGAAACAGGTTTGTCCTTTACAGAATTTTCCTATCAATTGGTTCAGGCTTATGATTTCTTTTATCTTAATAAAAACAATAATTGTAAATTACAAATTGGCGGTTCAGATCAATGGGGTAATATAACAGCAGGTACTGAACTTATTAGAAGAAAGTCAGGAAATGAAGCCTTTGCGTTTACCTGTCCTCTCGTTACTAAAAGTGACGGTGGTAAATTTGGTAAAACAGAGAAGGGTAATGTCTGGCTTAGTTCTGATTATACCAGTCCATATCAATTTTACCAGTTCTGGATGAATGTAACAGATGATGATGCAAAAAAGTATATAAAAATATTTACTATGCTTGATAAAAATAAAATTGATGAGATTGTTAATGAACATAAGACTGCTCCACATCTAAGACTTTTACAAAAACAAATTGCAAAAGAGATAACTATTATGGTACATTCTGAAAAAGATTATTTAGCGTCTCTTGAAATTAGTAATCTTCTTTTTGGGAAGGGAACATCTGAAGCTTTAATGAACTTGACTGAAAAAGATCTTTTATCTGTTTTTGATGGCGTTCCGGTATTTTCGTTACATAAGAATGAACTGAATAAAGGTATTAGCCTTTTGGATTTGATTACAGATAAAGCAAAAATATTCTCATCCAAGGGTGAAGCCAGACGTATGGTAAAAGGAAATGGTGTTTCATTGAATAAGAATAAAATTGACGATCCTGATTTTAAGGTATCAGAAACTAATCTTATTAATGGAAAATTCATACTTATTCAAAAAGGAAAAAAGAATTATACTTTATTAAAGTTTACCTAATAAATGAAAATTGAAGTTGGAAAGCATGCTGGGTTTTGTCGGGGTGTTAAAGAGGCGGTGGATAAGGCATTTGCTTTATCCAGAGAAATAAAAAAAGAAATATATACAGATGGTGAATTAATCCATAATCCTCAGACCATCAGGATGCTTGAATCAAGGAACGTAAAGGTTTTAAAAGACGATTCTCTTAATGAAATTGAGGGTAAAACTGTAATAATTAGAGCACATGGTGTACCTCCTGAACGCAGAAATGAATTAAAAAAAAAAGCAAAAATTCTTAAGAATTTTACCTGTATTGATGTAGCCAGAGTTCAAAGTTCAATTAAAAAATGGTCGCATAAAGGTTTCTCAATAATTATTTTTGGAAAGGAAGAACATCCTGAGGTTATTGGATTATTAGGTTATGCAAAAGAAGGATTTACAGTTTACAAAGAAGAAGATATTGAAAAATTACCAAACTTGAAAAATGTTTTTCTCGTTTCTCAAACAACAATGGATCAGGATGCATTTTTAAAAATCAGTCAATTATTAAAACAAAAATATAATAATGTTGAAATAGAAAATACTATCTGCTCAGCTACTGAATTAAGACAAAACGAGGTCAAGGAATTAGCCAAAAGAAATGATTGTATAATTGTAATTGGTGGCAAAAGAAGTTCAAATTCAAAAAGGTTGTATGAACTAAGTTTGCAATTTGCCAAAACATATTTTATTGAAAATGTAGAAGAATTAAAAGAAATTGATTTTAGTGGCTTTAAAAAACTGGGAATAACTGCTGGTGCTTCAACACCAGATTGGTTAATAACTGAATTTATTGAAGAAATACAAAAATTAAGTCAAAAATTATTACCAGGTTTTTTTAGAAATATTTTGTCTTTTAGCTTACATAGTAATTTTATTGCAGCTCTTGGTGTTTTTGTATTATCTTTTGCAGTTGCTGATAATTTTAATACCAATTTTTCATTTAATATTGGTTTATTAGTTTCTCTTTATTATTTATCAATGTCATTAATGAATAGTTATACAAATCGTTTTTCCTTTAAGATTGATAATCCCGGGAGCTATAGGTTTATATCTAGATATAGATATGTTTTCTTATCCTTATTTATTTTATCTATTATTGTCATACTTTATATTGCATTCAGGTTTGGACAAAATATTATGATTTTAACAATGTTCTCAATTTTATTGGGTATAGTCTATAATTTAAGTTTTCTTCCTTTACAAGGCTTAATTAGAAAAATAATGTCATTTAGGGAATGGGATCTATTAGCTTTAAAATCGATAGTTTTAGCTTTTGCTGTAACTTTTTTATTAAATGGATTATACATTTTGCATACAATGCCTTATTTTTGGCTTGGATTATTTGAAGATGGAAGCTTTTTGTATAGTTTTGGATTCTACTTTTCTGTATATTATGTTTTTATATTGATGTTTACAAGACAGGTTCTATTTGAAATAAAGAGTGCTCAAACAGATAAAATTTCAGGAGTTAGCAGTATCCTGAATATAATGAATAAAAAAAATGTAATTAAAATACTACGTATATTGCCAATTATACTAGTTATACTCATGTTGGCAGGTTTTCTTACTGGGCATTATCCTTTAGGAAACATGAAGTATATTATTTCTGTTATTTATACATATTTCTTGTTATCACTCGCTTTAAGAAAAGAAATGTTTCATAAAAGAAATAAATTTGAGTTAATAATCGAATCAAATATATATATTGCAGGGTTTATTTCATTTTTATAGAGAATTATGAGACAGAAAAAACAGAATAGGAATATAAAAAAAAAATCACAGGCTAATATAAAAAAAAAAACTTTTGAAAAAGAAACATGGAAACCTGGTACTATGATATATCCCTTACCGGCAGTAATGGTTTCCTGTGGAGATATTGACAAAAAATATAATATTATTACTATTGCGTGGACAGGTATTATTTGTACTGATCCTGCAATGTGTTATATATCAATTAGACCTGAAAGATATTCATATGATCTTATTAAAAAAAACATGGAGTATTGTATAAATATTACTACTAAAGAATTGGCTTATGCTACAGATTGGTGTGGTGTTAAGTCAGGTAGAAATATAAACAAATTTAAAGAGATGAGACTAACTCCGATAAAGTCTCCCAATATCTTAGCTCCTATGATAGGCGAATCACCTATAAATATTGAATGTAGAGTAATTGAGATTAAAAAATTAGGCACACACGATATGTTTGTGTCAGAAATCATTGCTGTACATGCCTCTAAAGATTATCTAAACGAGAAGACCGGACAATTTGACCTTGCAAAGGCAAATCCTATATGCTATTCACACGGTAAGTATTATGAAACAGGTAAGTTGATTGGCAAATTTGGACATTCTGTAAAAAAGAAGAAAAAATAAAATGCCGGGAAGCGGAATTGAACCACCGACGCAGGGATTTTCAGTCCCTCGCTCTACCGACTGAGCTATCCCGGCATTAAACTATATTGTATAATAAATTAGCTTTTAAGTCAATACTAATTTATTGTTTTAAACGGATTTTTGCAGCTTCAATGATTTTTTCAATTTCAGCTGTAAATTCTTCCTCACTTAAACCTTCTCCTTTTTCTTCTTTAAAGAGTTTCTGAAGTTTTTCTTTACTTTTATCTGCATATACTTTTTCAGTGTTTCTTACAAAGCTTTCTGCGTAGTATGCAATAGCCTTATCAACATCTACTTCTGTAAGGACTTTACCAATTTCATAAGCTTTTTTTGAATTAGGTTTAAGTTCATAAGACTTGATAAGGTATTTTGCTGCTTTTTCATAAATGTCATCATTTTTATACCATTTAGCTAAAATATCGATGTATTTAATGTCAATTTTTTCGTAAGAACATATTTTTTCCAAACCTGATATTGCATCATCAGCAGAATCAAACTCATCATATAGCTTTTTTGCAAAATAGTAAATAATTTTTGCATTCTGATTATTAGGATTTGCTTCAAATATTTTATAAGACTTTAGCATTGCAGCCTTTGTTGATTCAGCTGTTTTTGTATCTGCAGCTGAAAGTTGAATTTGTATTTTTTGTATTTGAGATAAATATCTTTTGTCAAAATTAGGCAATGAATCTTTCTTTTCATAATTTTTTATTTCATTTATTAACTGTTCCATTTTAGTGTTGTCTTTTTTATATGCATAGTATCGTACAAGAAGCATTTTTATGTCAAGTTTGTCAATAACTGAAAGTTTTTTACAGTCAAGTGATTTTTCTGCATAAAAAAGTGTTTTATCAAATTTCTTTGCTTTCAAAGATGTTTCAACTAACTGCATATATAATGTTGAAGTAATATATTTCTTTTTCTTCCCATTTTTTGTGTATTTTGTGAAATATAATTCAAGTTTTTGAAATTTTTTAACCTGGTCTTTTTCCATTAGAGCTGACATATATAAAGCTTGTCTGTCTTTTTTGCCTGAATAAAGCAAAATTGATGATGCTAAAAATGTGATAATTAATGTAAATACAATAGTTTTTTTCATAAATCCTCCAATTTTTTTAAATATTACTGTGTATTTTAAAAAATATTATATAAGTTTTAAGGTTTTATGTCAAATGGT
>JAOZTV010000415.1 GCA_029939015.1 Candidatus Aminicenantota bacterium | reverse complement strand
TACCGAATAATCAGTAACGACACGTGCAAAACCAACTTGCTGAGAATCCATATATTCCAAAACAAAGAGAATTATCAATTGATTTTCGAATTGTTTCTTCACTTCGACCTTTTGCCCAATATGAATCATTGTTTAAGGAGTGACATTCTTGTCTGGCACCAAATCTGCACCAAATCACTTCTTCCACAAGCCATTTTGCAAAAAAAGTTGACCATATCTTGCTAAATCTCTTGCTGACATTTTCATATGATAGGCAGGATGAATCGAATATTCAAGCTCATAATAATATTCTCCATCCATAATTCTATAATCCTGCATTTGTAACGGAATTGCTATATCATTATAAAATGCTTTGTAAATTGAAGTTTTAGTTAATTGTTCAAAGATTGTACTTAACACATTGAAATCCCAGTTGTTATAAAACCATAAAGAATCTGGAATTACACTGTTTCTTTTAGGTTTATAATCTTTAACCCAACTTGGTTCTGCTGCTGCTTTATGATAAATACCTGAACGAACCTTAATCAAATGTCTTATCTGTGCAGATTTTTCTAATTCAGATAATGAATCTTTATCAGTAATACCTAATTCTCCTATTGTTTTGTTCAAATCTATAGTTCCATTCTCAGTATAAATACCATATAAAGAATTTAGAATAGCTTTTCTTGCAGAATGTAAAATAAATCTCCTATTAATATCTCTCTATTCAGCGACTACATTTCCATTTTGAATAATCATAAATGCAGATGAATTTAATGAGTCATAATATTTTTTTGCAATATCTAATTTTTCTATAGAGAACCCAGATTGCTCAACATGTTTATATCTTTTCCAATTCTTCTTAGGGTTTTGTGAATATGAATAAATATTCAATAGAAATATTGAACAAATTAGAATAATATATTTTTGTTTAAATTTCATTTTTTTCTCTTTTTTTTCCCTCTAAAAATTTCCCATGTTGGATAATACAAATAAAAAACTTTGAAGTATTGTAGATTATTGCTCTTTTAGTATAAAGCAATGAATATTAGTTCCTCAGCATTACGATGAAAATGAGGTGTAAATGAATGTGTATAAGTTGCTTTTTGTACTTCCAGCCCACCCAACTTCTTAAGTTTCCAAATAGTATTTTGTTTATCCATCTGTTAATTACGTCCTACATCTCAAGATAGAATATATCATGTTTATTTAGTAAATATATAATATTTTCGATGAAGTGTAAATACCTTCGGTGAAATTAATTATGGTTTTTGTTCCCATGCAAAATTTCCTATTTATTTTTTTGTACGTAGTCAATTCTATAAGTGATAAAACTATTTAATTTTTTTTGCAGGCATTTCTCTGCCACCCTGATGTAGTACCAATTTTTTGACAAGGTTATTTTTATCTCTGATAAAATGAATCTTTGCATTAACCTCTGTCAGGAAAAATATGGATTCTGATTCTGGGTAAATATTCAGCTTTTTCTGACCGGTGAGTTGACAAAAAAGATTAGAGTTTTCCTCTGTGATTGTAAATATTAAATTTGGTCTAAGTTCATATTCGCCAATATAATCCTTTAAAACAGCCGGATTTATTTTATGTACTTTTGGGGACTCTGATTTGTTTTTGCTTTTTCCAAGGATCATTGCTGCCAGATCCACAGCAATCTTTCCAACAGAGGCATTCTCTAAATTTGATAAAAGGATTATGCATATTTCATCTTTAAGAAATCTACTTATATTTGATTTAAAGCCTTCAGTGTCTCCATTATGTCCAACCATTTTCTGCCCAAAAATATTTACAATACCCCATCCATACCCATAATGTTTTGTATATGGTGTAAACATTTTTTTCAAAGAGTTATAACTGATTAATTTATCAGTATAAAGTGCCCGATCCCAGAGATAAAGGTCTTCAATAGTTGAATATAATGCTCCGGATGCATGTGCGTTTGAAATATTTCTGTAAGCAGCTTTAACAATTATACCATCTATTAAATTGTACCCATTAGCCTTCAATTTTATTACTTTGTCATATTCATCAAAGCCTGAATTGGCCATTTGCAGAGGTTTGAAAATATTATTTTTTACAAAATTCCGATAGGAGATACCGGATACTTTTTCAATTATATAACCAAGCAAAATATAACCTGAGCTACTGTATTTAAATTTTTTACCAGGTGAAAACTGAAGAGGGAGGTCCTTAAAAGTATTAATAGTAAGTAATAATTCATGTGGGTATACTCTTCTTTCCTTATTAAAAGAAGGCAATTCCGTATGATCAGGAATACCTGACGTATTAGTTAACAAATGTTCAATTTTTATTTTATCACCTTCAGGATAACCTGGTAAATATTTACTGATTTTATCATTCACATTTAACATGCTCTTTTCTGCAAGCATCAAGATACTCATTGCAGTAAATTGTTTGGTTAATGATCCAATTCTGAATTTTGTAGATACTAAATTTGGTAAATCAAATTCAAAAACAGCTTTCCCATAGGCTTTTTTTAGTATAATTTCACCTTTTTTTGCAATTAAAACCGTTCCATTATATTGGTTGTTTTTTAAGTATTTATCAATTAAATTCTGGGTTGACA
>JAOZTV010000107.1 GCA_029939015.1 Candidatus Aminicenantota bacterium | reverse complement strand
AACTTGACAATCATGTTATAATATTTATCTGATAACATCGCAATTAGTTATCAAGAAATTGGAGGTAAGAAATGAGTAAAGAAAAAAAGAAGACTGAACAGTTTGAGTTTCAGTCAGAGGTTAAACAATTATTGGATATTCTTGTTTATTCACTGTATAAACATAAAGAAGTATTTTTAAGAGAATTAGTATCAAATGCTGTTGATGCGTTAAACAAGGTTCAATTTCAACTATTAACAGATTCAGACCTTGATGAGAAAGACAGAGAATTAAAAATTAATATTGAATTTGATAAAAAGAAAAACAAATTAATTATTGAAGACTCAGGCATAGGTATGACTAAAGAAGAGATAGTAGGCAATATCGGAACTATTGCCCATTCAGGAACAGTTGATTTTCTAAAAAAAGTATCTGAAGCTAAAGAAGAAAGTCAGGTTGACATGATAGGTAAATTTGGTGTAGGATTTTATTCAAGTTTTATGGTTGCCGATGAAATCCATCTTTATACAAAATCATACAAAAAAGGAAGTACCGGACTAGTATGGAAGTCAACAGGCACAAAAGACTATACAATAGAAGAAACTGATAAAAAGGAAAGAGGAACAAGAATTGAATTAATCCTTAAAAAAGATGAAAAAGAATTTACAGAGGATTATACAATTAAGAATATTTTATCAAAACATTCAAAATTTATTCCTTTTGACATTTTTGTTGGTAAAGATAAAATCGAAAGTAGCCCTGCAATATGGACACAACCAAAATCATCATTAAAGAAAGAAGATTATGACAACTTATATAAATTCATTGAAAACTCTCAGGAAGAACCGGAAACATACATACATTTATCATCTGATGCGCCTGTTCAGTTTAATTCAATTTTATTTATACCAAAAACATCTTTTGAAAAAATTGGTCTTTTTAAAGCAACTCCAGGTGTTGACATATATTCAAGAAAGGTATTAATACAAAAAGAAAGCAAGGACATTATGCCTGAATATTTAAGATTTGTAAAAGGTGTAATTGATTCAGAAGATATTCCACTCAATATTTCAAGAGAGGATGTTCAAAATAATGTCATTATTGATAAAATAAGAAAAAATGTGTTAAAAAAAATATTCACACACTTAAATGATCTAAAGAAAAAAGATTGGGATAAATACCTTAAAATCTGGGAAAACTTTATGAGAAACTTCAAAGAAGGTATTACAAGTGACTTTGAAAACAAAGATAAGATCGCTTCCCTTCTCTTATTCAACTCATCAGTTAAGGATAAAAACGAACTTATCGATCTTAACACCTATATTGAAAATATGGAAAAAGACCAAAAAGAGATATATTATATTACAGGAATGGATTTGAATTCATTAGAACAAAACCCTGCTCTTGAAATATTTAAAAAGAAAAACCTCAATGTACTCTATTTAACTGACCCTATCGATGAAATTGTTATTGACCATTTAAGAGAATTTGAAGGTAAGCAATTTAAAATTGTATCCAGCGCTGACCTTAAACTTGACAAAGATGATAAAAAGGAAGAGGATAAAGACTTAAAAAAAGACTCTGATAATTTTGCAGGTTATTTAAAAACAATATATGGCGATAAGGTTGCTGATGTAAAAATTTCAGAGAGATTAGTTGACAGTCCATGTATTCTTGTTAACCAGTCTGAAGGACCATCTGTTCAAATGGAAAAGATGATGAAGATGATGAATAAGGAATATGCTTATGCAAAAAGAGTTTTTGAAATTAACAAAAACAATATATTAATTAAAGAACTTATTAGAATACATAAGAAAGACCCTGCTTCAAAAGAAGTAAAATCACTTTCCAACCAGTTATTAGACAATATGATGTTAAGGGAAGGAGTTATTGATAATATTGATTCAATAATACCTCAGATACAAGACATTATGCTAAAAGCTTCAAAAAATATGTAATTTTTCAAATAAGGGCATAGGGATTAGTTAGTTAATTAGGAACCCATTGAACCAATGGGTTCTCACCTATTCTCTATTTTATTACCAATATTGAATGAACATCTACATAGCTAAGCGTGAAGTGCATTTCTCTGTAGCGTGCCCCGCAGGGAACTCGGAAAGCCCGAGTTACTGAGGACTGGAGTTAAAAATTGAGCACAATTTTTTGCGTTAGCGAAAGAGATATCACTGGAAGCGACCTTTATGTAGAATCTGACTTAAACCCAAAGAAAATAGGGACCTAATATACAATTTTCAAAAATTGACAATATATCAAATTAACTATACAATTATGTTTATATCTATATTATTAAGGAGAAAATCATGAATATTTTTGTATGTATAAAGCAGGTTCCTGATACGGAAGCAGCTTTAATTGTTAAAGAAGGAAAATCAATAAGTGAAGATAATATCAAATGGATTGTCAATCCTTATGATGAATATGCAATAGAAGAGGCATTAAAATTGAAAAGTAATATTGCAGGTTCAACATTAACTGTACTAACTCTTGGACCTAAAAGAGCAGAGGCAGTATTAAGAACAGGTCTTGCAATGGGAGCCGATCTTGCTGTCCATATTGAAAATGATGAATATCTTGACCCTAAAACTATAGGCAAAGCTTTGGCTGGTGCAATAAAGAAAACAGATGATTTTGGTGTTGTTTTTATGGGCAAACAAGGTATCGATAATGATTCTTTTATGGTTCATACCTATACTGCTGAATATCTAAATGCCGGAGTTGCAACAAATGTAACTGCCTTTGAATATAAAGATGACAAAATCCTAATTGAAAGAGAAATTGATAATGGCGCAAAGGATAAAATTACAATGTCCTCTCCATGTATTATTGGAGCAGCTAAGGGGTTAAATTCACCGAGATATCCATCCTTAATGGGAATGATGAAAGCAAAGAAAAAACCAATTACTAAATTGACATTTGAAGATGTTGGAGTAATAATTGATAATAAACTAATTCCTGAGAAATTATATTCTCCTGCTGAAAAAATTAAAGAAGCAAAGATTTTTGAAGGTGATCTTGAAAATTCAGTTAAAGAACTTGTAAACTTACTAAAAAATGAGGCAAAGGTCCTCTAAGGGGATTAAGGAGAATTAATATGGGAAATATTGGAGTTTTAATAGAAATAAATAATGGTAGTTTAAAAAAAATTAATAAAGAAGCATTAAGTCTTGCAAAAAGTTCTGGCAATGATGTTTATGCAATTGTTTTTTCAAATAATATAGATAGCTTTTCTGATGAATTTAAGGGTATTAAAACAATTATTAATATCAAAACAGATATGGATGACTATAAACCTGATAATTACGCTGCTACTCTTTCAGAGATTATTAAAAAATACTCTCTCAATGATTTTATTGCTGGTTATACTTCATTAACAAGGGATATGTTACCAAGAGTTGCTGCTAAATTAAATGGTACACTAGTTAATGACTGTATTGAAATTGATCTAGAAAATAGAACTATTGTTAAACCGATATATGCAGGAAAATTGCTTCAACAGTACAAACTCAAGGATGAATATAATTTATATTCTATACGTTCAAATGTTTTCAAGATTAGCGATTTAGATGGAAATGCCCCAAATGTTGAAGAGTTTGAGTTAATTAATGTTGATGAATTAACTAAAATTAATGAAGTAATAAAAGATGATTCTGGAAACATAGATGTTGTTGATGCAGAGATAATAATTTCAGGCGGAAGAGGCATGGGTTCAAAAGAAAATTTTGAAAAACTTTTTGATTTGGCAACTATTCTTAAAGCAGGTGTAGGAGCTTCAAGAGCCGCAGTTGACGCTGAATATGCATCTGCAAATATGCAGGTTGGTCAAACTGGAAAGGTTGTTAACCCAAAACTCTATCTAGCCTTTGGTATATCTGGTGCAATTCAGCATTTTGTTGGTATGAAAACATCCAAGGTAATAGTTGCAATAAATAAAGATGCAGATGCACCAATATTCAAAAAAGCAGATTACGGTATAATTGGAGATTTGTTTACAGTTCTTCCTCTACTTAAAGAAGAATTAAGTAAAATTGACTAATAAAACAGGCAAATAGGCAATAGGCAGAGAGGCAATGAGTCAAGTACTAAAAGAACTATTAACAAATTTCTTATTATTTAAAAAGGCATCTTTTAATAACTACCCTATTTGCCTACTTTCCTCTCTGCCTCTTTGCCTTGTTTTTTCCTAATGATAGGTAAAGTAGAAAAAATTATTAACGGTGGCTGGGGTATAATCCGTGATAATAATAAAATTGTTTTTTTAAACTATGTCCTACCCGGTGAGGAAGTTGAGTATTCAATAAAAGATAAGGCAAAAGGAATATTCTGGGGTGAAACATTAAATATACTATCCCCATCTCCTTATAGAAAAAAACCAGAATGCAGTCTTTTTGGAGAATGTGGCGGCTGTGTTTTCCAACATATTGATTATGAATATCAAACACAAATTAAAACAGATATTTTCATAGACGATATGAAAAGAATTGGAAGTATGAATATTAAACCTGATATATTCTACAAATCACCAACGTATGGATATCGAATTCGTGGTAGATTGAAAGCAAAAGAATCAGGAAAAATTGGTTTCATAAAAAAAGGAACCCATACTATAATACAAATAGACAATTGCCTCCTCTTTTCAGAAGAGATGAATAGTTATTTATTGGATTGGAATAAGCAAAAAAATCCACCATTTTTCTTTCAACAGGACATATCCTATATAGAAAATCATGACAAAAGCATACACTCATATCTTTCACATTCTCCCAAAGATGACCAAAAACAAAAATTAGATGCTTTTAAAAGCACTACATATTCATGGAAAGAAAATTCTAATAGTTTTGTTAAGCTTAAAATAAAAGATTTTGAATATAGAATTAAACCTTCAACCTTTTTTCAGGTCAATAAGTATCAGTTTGAAAATATGTTAGATTTTGTAGAAGACAGTCTTTTTAAGACTGAAAAGGCAATAGACCTATATTCAGGCGTTGGTTTTTTTGTCCCACTACTCTTAAAATACTCAAAAAAGGTTATTGCAGTTGAATCTTATACTGAATCAATAAAACTTGCAGAGCAATCATTCCCTGATGCAAAGTTCATCAATACAAATGTAGATAAATTTAATTTTGTTAAAGCTGATATAATAATTGCAGATCCTCCAAGGTCAGGCTTATCAAAATATGTTATTGGAAATATAATTAGATTAAAGTATAAAAGATTAATATATATATCATGTTCTTCAGCTACCTTTGCAAGAGATGCCAAAATATTAAGAGATAATGGATATTCAATAAAAAAATTAGCTCTTATTGACCTATTCCCTCAAACACCTCATATTGAAATTATGTCAGTATTTGATAAATTATAAAAAATGGAGATAAAATGTTAGAAAAAACAATACATAGAACAGGATTAACTATATTAACCCATTATAATCCTCAATTACCATCATTTGCAATGAGTTACACATTAAAGAGTGGTTCAAGAAATGAGATAAGTAAAGATTGCGGAATACACCATTTTATCGAACACATGGTGTTCAAAGGAAGCAAAAACTATAACCTGAAACAAATTGCTGAAATAAGCGATAGGCTTGGCGGTTCATTAAATGCCTATACAAGTAAAGAGGTAACACAATACTATATAAAAGCAATTGATGAAAAATTTAACGAAACATTTTCTCTCTTATCAGATTTTTTAATTGATGCGACATTCCCTGAAGAAGAATTTATAAAAGAAAAAAATGTAATAATGCAAGAAATTAAAGAGTCAATAGATAGCCCTGATTCACATACATTTGAACTTTTTTATGAAAATATTTTCAAAGATGATCCACTTGGTACACCAATTGCAGGAACTGAAGATTCGGTTGATAAAATGGATAGAGACTATGTATTTAATTATTATAAGAAAAAATATCAACCAGAAAATTTGATAATTTCTGTTGCCGGTAATGTTAGCCATAAAGATGTTTTAAAAAAGATCAATGAGAAATTCAAAAATTATCCTGATTCAAAACCTAATAAAATGGAATTCGATGAGACAAAAATTAATTTCAAATCAATCATTAAAAAAAGAGACCTCAAGCAGCTTTATATAATAACTGGTTTAGAAGGTATCGCATCTAATTCACCACTCAGGTATAGTTTTATGGTTGCAAACGATATTCTTGGTGCAGGTATGAGTTCAAGATTATTTCAAAGAATCAGAGAAGAAAAAGGATTAGCCTATACTATAAGTTCGTTTCCCGATTCTTTTATTGAAGGTGGCATTCTAATGATTTACTCAATAATTGAGCCTGAAAAGCTGAATGAATATTTAAAGGCTATTCAAAATGAGATGCAAATTCTCAAAAATGAAGGAATTTCAGAGTTTGAATTAGAAAAATCAAAGGATCATATCAAATCTTCTGTTATTCTTGGATTAGAAAGCAATACAAGTAGAATGCAATTTATTGTAAGTCAGGAACTTTATAATAAGGAAGCTTTAGAAATAAAAGATATAATAAAAAAAATCCAGAACCTTAAAGTTGATGATATTAACAAAATCTTTAATTCTGTATTAGATTTCAATAAAAACTCAATTTTCTGTTATGGGAATATTGACAATGCAGACTTGGAATTTACAATTACAGCTTAGTAAATAAATACTTACTTCTTTTCTCTTTTCTTATACCAGTCTTGATCTCCATACAGTTCTTCTTCACAATCTTTACAAATTCCATGTGAAAATTGAGCCTCAGAATGTTTTTCAATATATGTTTCTATATGATTCCATTGCCCACCTGTATCTCTAATCTTTTTGCAGGAAGAGCAAATAGGAACAATTCCACGAAGTACTTTTAACTCTGTAATATAATCAGAAAGTTTTTTGTTTTTTTCATCTATTTTTTCTTTCTGATTTAAAATATCTGCTGTACGTTCTTTTACAATATATTCAAGTTCTGCTTGCCTTTTTGTCAGTTGTTTTACCCGTATTTTAAAAACTAGAAAAATAAATCCTAATAAAAACAGAATAGCTAAGATTTTAGACAATATAGTTTCATACCAAAATGGTTTTATACTAAATGAGAGTTTTGCTCCCTTTTCGTTCCAGAGTCCATCATTATTAGACGCTATTACACGAAAAGTATAATGTCCAAAAGAGAGATTTGTATATGACACACTTCTCTTATTTCCAACTTCTACCCAATCATTTTCATAACCTTCAAGTTTATACTTAAATTTAACTTTTTCAGGAGCAAAATAATGTAGGGCTGTATAATTAAATATAATTCGTTTAGTACCTGGTTTAAAAATGATAGTTTCATTTATATTCACTTTATTTTTATCAATTATCATTGACTCAATATAAACCGGAGGTATTATTTTATTAACAGGTAATTTATCAGGTTCAATTTTTAATAATACATTAGTTGTTGTAAACCATAAAGATTTGTTTTTCGCTTCTATAACACTGGCAACCGTTGAAAATTCAGGTTCTTTAATACCACTATGTTTATTATAAATTTTATAATTCAATTTGATACTTTTATCATGCACATATTGATTGAGTGATTTCTTAGCTATTCTGATAAGTGATGATTGAGCCGTTATCCAAAAGTCTCCAGCACTATCTTCTAAAACCTTAAAAACAGTATTTGCAGGAAATCCATTATCTTTTGAAAAAGTAAAAAAATCATTATTCTTATATCTTATCAGCCCTTCGGTAGTAGTAAGCCATATTGTCCCTGCTTTATCAACATAAGAATAAAAAACTGTGTCTGAAGGAAAACCATTTTTACTCGACAAAATCTTGATTTCCCCTTCTTTTGTAATAATATTTAATCCAGCACCTGCAGTACCAATAAGAATATTGCCAATCTTATCTTCAGCAATAGACATAATCATATTATTTCCCAGCCCACTTAGCCTATCATAGACAATATATTTATTATCAGTACTTAATTTTATCAATCCTTTTCTATTTGTACCTATCCATAAGTTTTTCTGACTATCTTCAAATACCATACGTACAAAAATTTTACCTAAACCAATATCATCTGTAAGCCATGTTTCTATATTTTCTGGACTTATTTTCAAAATTCCTTTGGTTGAACTTATCAGAAGATTATCTTTACTATCTTTAAAAATATGCATTATATAATTATCTATTAAAGAAGTTTTAATTTTAAAAGGTTTTACACCTGAATTGTCAACTGTATATAAATAACCTGCTCTCGTACCAATTAATAAAAGATTATTTCTCAGTTCCAAGGCTGTGTTTATACCACCTATTATTCCATCAACTGAACTATAATTTGTTATTTTACTATCTTTTAAATAGAATAAACCTTCACGGTAAGTTGAAAGCCACATTGTTCCTTCGTTATCAACTATAAGGTCGCTAAAATTAGCCACCTTAGATTTAATTTTCAAGCTATCCCATTTAGAATGTTGAGTTTTTCTAAAAACACCAAACATTGCACTTATCCAAAGATTATCCAAATCATCCTTAATGATTTTAGTTATATATTGACCCTTTAATTTATCAATTTCATTTATCTGTTTTTTTATATAACTATATAAACCATCCGTTGTTCCAATCCATAAGATACCAGATTTATCATAATTCATTGAATTTACAGATTTGTTTATTAGTTTTTGATTTTCATAAATTGATGTTAAAGAACCATTTATATATGAAAACACACCATCTTTACCTGTTCCAAAATATATTTTGCCATCTTTAGTTTGTAACATTGTCTTTACAACATCATTGAACTTTTCTGCACCTTCAAACATTCTTTTGTAAAGACCATCCTTGAATATATATAAGCCAGATGCCCTTGTACTAATCCATATATCTCCATTTTTATCAACTAAAATACTCTCAATAATCTCATTAAATTTTCCATTTCCAAGCTTAGCAAAAACTCCATTTTTGTAAGTATATACCCCTTTACCATAAGTTCCGATTAAAAGCCTGCCATTTTCATCTTCTGCAAAAACGGAAAAACTATCCATTTCAAAAACTTCTGTATTCTGTTTATTGAAAACTGTAAAAATACTTCCATCAAACCGAATAAGGCCATTATATGATGTAATCCATATATATCCATCTTTTGAAAAGTAAATATTATTTAAAATATTTGAAGGTAAACCATGGTCAGTTCTATAGTTTCCAAGTGTATATTGCGAAAGTTTTTTGTCAATATCGTGACTATATGGTTTATTTTCAGCAAAAATATTAATATTTAGAAATACAATACTTATTAAAATTATTATAAAA
>JAOZTV010000414.1 GCA_029939015.1 Candidatus Aminicenantota bacterium | reverse complement strand
GTATTCTTAAATCCAAATTCAATTAATTCTTTTGTATTATATTCAGAGTCTCCTAAGGCAATATCAACTTTATCAACAAAACTTTTTAATTCAATCCTACCTTTAAAACAATCTTTTGCCAGAGTTCTATGATAGTCAAGGAAGAACTCATGGGGTGTAATATTATGATATATAATTGCTTTTTTATCTTTAAGACGTAAAAACTTTTTTGAAACAGGAGAACCAATGGAAAAATGTAAAATTACTATATTGTCTTTTTTTGAATATTTGTCATAGTCTAAATAATTAATGATTTGGTTTGAGTATTTGGGGTGATAAAAATGAGCAAATATTTCAGATTTATACCCTTTTTTACGCAGGTAATTTCTTATTTCCAACACCTCATTTCCAATGGCATCACCATAGGAATATGAGGTTAAAAACTGATGTATTTCTTTCATTTATAAACCTTTTTCTCCAAAGCACGCTCTCTATTTTCAAGAAACTCTAATTTATCTTCTAAGACTTTGATCTTTGTTTTATGCAATTCATCTCCAATTTTTAATTTTGTACTTTCAACTATCATATTATTAATTGTATTATGCAATAACCTGATATATTCTTTGCTTTGAATAACCACTGTATTAACTGCTTCAAGTTTTTCGGGTAGGTTGTGAATTGATTGTTTGTTTGCATTATGTAATTCAACAGTCATATTTTTCAATTCATTATAAATTGGCCTGCTCATAAAACGAATAATTGGGAAGATTATTTTTCTGATTTTACCTAATATTTTTTTAGAAAAACCATCTTCAATTTCTTCATTAAAATGAACTGGGTTAAAGTCTTCCAATACCAGTTTATTTTGGTTTTCAGGATAGAGATGAGGTTGATAAACATTGGGAATATCAAGAAAGTCAGGAAGCGGTAATAATTCCATTGCCTCCATTTCATCTATTTCTCTTTGCTTCAAAACACCAGAATCCATTTTTGCCTGGATTTTTTCTTTTATTTTATCCATTATTTGTGTTACATCAATATCATCTGAAGCAACTAAAAATTCCTTTTCTACTGTTTTACTATTCATTCTTTTACTCCTAAAAAGTAAAATTAACACAGCATTTTAGATATGTCAATAATAAAACATTTAATCTTGCCAAAGTAGAAAGATTAGATCAACTACAGTAATATCTGAATATTTAATTAATATTAAGATTTAGGTGATAATATTCTTAGTTTTATGACTTTTAAAATAATTCTTAATATATTATAATTCAGTTTATGAAAATGAAAATTATGATTTTTATCTTTATGTTGTTTGTCTCAATAATTATAATACGTGCTGAAACTAAGGATATAAAATTTGAACATTTTTCTATTAAAGAGGGACTTTCACAGAGCATTGTTTATTGTAGTATTCAGGACAGCAATGGCTTTCTATGGTTTGGTACCGAAGATGGACTTAATAGATATGACGGATATAAATTTAAAATATTCAGGCATAGTGATACAAACCCAAACAGTATTAGCCATAATGATATTCGTGTTATTTTTGAAGATCGCTTTGGTATTCTCTGGATAGGAACATTTCATGGTGGATTAACAAAATATAATCCTCAGACTGGACACTTTTCTCATTTTAAGAAAAACTCCGATAATTCTGAAAGTTTAAGTAACGATGTTATCCGGTCAATATATCAGGATCATTCAGGTACTATATGGATAGGCACAGACGAAGGACTTAATAAATTTAACAGTAAAACTGGGAATTTCACATCTTATAAACACGATAGGAATAACCCTGACAATCCTAATAATCCATCCGGAAATGAAATATATTTCATATCATCTGTAAGCTCGGATGAATTATGGATAGGTAGCAAAAGTGGAGGATTAGATAAGTTCAATACAAAAAAGAATAAGTTTACTCATTACCGAATAGGCAGTGAAATACATACTGTCTATAAAGATAGAACAGATATGCTATGGATTGGAACGCATGGAAATGGATTAAGTAAATTTGACATAAATACCAAAACCTTTACATATTATAAATCAAATAAACTGAAATCTGGAAGTTTGAGTGATAATACCGTTAAAGCTATCTTTGAAGACAGTTCTGGGGCTTTATGGGTTGGTACTGATTCAGGTTTGAATAAATTAAATAGAAAGACCGGACATTTTACCGTTTACAAAAACCACTCCAACAGATCTTATAGTCTCAGTCATAATGAAATCCGCTCAATTTATGAAGACAAGTCAGGCATTTTATGGATAGGAACCTATGGTGGAGGTATAAACAAATATAATACAAAGAGTAAGAAATTCATACATTATAAGCCGGAACAAAATAACTTAAATAGTTTAAATAGTAAAATTATCTGGTCATTTTGTGAAGATAGAGATGGAATTGTATGGATTGGTACTCATGGTGGCGGTTTGAATAGACTTGATAGAAAAAACAATGTTTTTTCAAATTTTAAAAATAATCATAAATACTCTGACAGTATCAGTAATAATTCTGTTAGACAGGTATATGAAGATAGAACCGGTATATTATGGATTGGTACAAATGGAGGCGGGCTAAATAAATTTGATAAGAAAACAGAAA
>JAOZTV010000413.1 GCA_029939015.1 Candidatus Aminicenantota bacterium | reverse complement strand
AGTTTTTTGAATATATTATATATATGATTCTTTACTGTTCCAAGTGAAATAAACAGATCATCTTCAATTTCTTTATTACTTTTTCCCAGAAGTAATAGATCAATAATTTCTTTTTCTCTTTTTGAAATATTATAATTGATACAAAGTTCATTTACTGTAATTTCTTTTCTCAACTTGGTCTGTAAAATTTTCACTCTTTTTTTATGCAACCAAAATATAAAAACAATGAAAATAAAAATGATGATTGTTTTAAACCACCATGTTTTCCAAAAAGGTGGATTAATTATAATATTGATAAATAGACATTTTTCATTCCATATTCTGTCATTATTAGATGCTTTAATTTTTAATATATACGAGCCATGAGGGATATTTGTAAAAGTAGCTACCCTGTTTTTTGCATCTGTATAGATCCACTCATTATTAAAACCAAGTAATTTATATGCATATCTGTTTTTTTCTGAATTTGTATATTCAAGGGCGGCAAATTCAAAGGAAAAGAAAATATCTTTATATGAAAGTTCAAAAGTTTTTGTTTTTGATACAGGTTTGTTTAATTCTACTTTTTTATTAAATATTTTAAAATTTGTTAAAACAATGGATGGAATATTTTTATTAGTTATTATATCTTCAGGAAGAAAATAAGAAAAACCATTTATTCCCCCAAAGTACATATAACCATCTTTATCTTTATAATATGAAAAACTGTTAAACTCGTTTCCCTGTAAACCGTCATTTTCAAAATAATTTGTAAAAGTCTCTTTAACAGGATTGAACTTGGACAATCCATTATTTGTGCTTATCCATAAATTATTTTTACTATCTTCTAATATACCATATATATTATTGTTTGCCAGTCCATTTTTTTCTGTATAAAGGATCCATTTTTTTTGTTTTTTATTATATTTATTCAAACCACCACCATGAGTACCAATCCAGACTATGTCTGGAGAGTCTGATGCGATGTAAATTGTAGATACTTTATCAGAACTAAGGCTGTTGATCTCACCGTCAATATGACAAAAATGTAAAAAACTCTTTAAATTACGGTCAAACCTATCAATACCAGCATCTCTTGTGCCTATCCAGAGTATGTTTTTTTCTTTAATGTCATTAATTATAGATCCTATACTATTACTACCAATACTATTTGTTATATTTGTGTCTTTTTTATATTGGATAAAATTGTCAGTGTCACGTTTGTACATATTTAATCCACCATTACTTGTTCCAATCCATAAATTATTATCCTGATCTTCTGTCACACAAAATATTTGGTTGTCACTGATGCTTTTAATATCTCCAGGAATATTTTGGTATTTAACAAATTCTTCTGTTTTATAATCAAACCGATTAAGTCCGCCACCATTAGTTCCAATCCATAAAGTATTAAAAATGTCTTTATATATAACGTTAATACTACCTGACCCAATACTTTTAACTTCATTTGGCATATAGTAAAAATATTTAATCCTATCCTGCCATGGTTTATTTTTATTATACCTGATTAGTGCAGCCTTTGTACCGTACCATAAGGTGCCATCTTTTTCTTTAAAAAAGCCACTTATTGAATTTCCTAGGTTTTGTATATATTCGATCTTAAAACGCTTAAACTGTTGTTTTTGGTTTTTTAGAATGCTAATTCCATTTATACTTGTACCTATCCATATATTTCCTGATTTATCTTCTATTATTGATCTAATAGATTCTCCAGAAATACTATACTTATTATGAGACTCAAATTTATATTGTTTAAATAAGCCATCTTTTAATGATATGATTTTTATCAATCCACCATTTCCTGTTCCAATCCATATTTCCCCTTTTTTATTTTCATAGATTGTATTAATCCATTTTAAATATGAATATTTTGTGTTAATTTTTTTGGAGTTTTTTTCACCTGTAAATTGTTTAAATATACCTTTTATGGGATCTAAGATATTTAATCCACCTCCCCATGTACTAATTAAAAGCTGGCCTCTCCGGTCTTTTATTATTGATGATATTCTATTATTTGATAAGCTATACTGATTGTTCCTCTGGGTCTTATAATGTAAAAACACACTTGTTACCGGATTAAATTTATCTAAGCCTTTTGTAGTACCTATCCATATATTTCCTGAATTGTCTTCGCATATTGCAGTAACAACATTATGTCCAAGGCTATTCTCATTTTTTAATTCATTAAGATATCGTTTCCATGTATTTGTTTTCAGATTAAATCTCAATAGCCCTTTACCATTTGTTCCTATCCAAAGAAATTTGTTTTTATCTTCAAATATTTCGCTTATACTATTTCTCTTTTTTTTCCCCATTCCAAAGGTTGTGAAATAGCGTTTAAATTGTTCTGTTTCAGGGTTAAAACAATTTAAACCATCTATAGTACCAATCCATATTAATCCATTACTGTCCTCAAATATAGACTTTGCATTATTATTAGAAATTGAAAGTGGATTATCTATATCGTTCTTAAAAACTGTGAATTTATAACCATCATATCTATTAACACCATCTTCAGTGGCAAACCACATATAGCCCTTACTATCCTGAATAATAGATTTTACAGTAACTTGTGATAGTCCCTCTTCAATAGAT
>JAOZTV010000412.1 GCA_029939015.1 Candidatus Aminicenantota bacterium | reverse complement strand
TCCCTATGAACAATTCCTTTTTCATGTGCATAGTCTATTGCCGATACAATATTTGTCAAAATACTTATTTTCTTTTTTAAACTTAAAGGAGTAGAATTGATTATAGAATTCAAATCTCCACCATCTATGAATTCTGTAATAATATAAAATTGTCCATCTGAAAAGTCACTCTCAATGATTTTTACTATATTTGGATGATCTAAACTCGCAGTTATTCTGGCCTCACGAAAAAATCTTTTTATATACTCTTCGTCAGATATCGTTTCTTTATTTAATATTTTAACTGCTACAAATTTATTTAATTCAAAATGTTTTGCAAGAAAGACTGTAGCCATACCACCCTTCCCGACTTCTCTGATAATCCTAAATTTTGAGCTTTTAAAATTCATCTTCCATATATTGATATTCTGTTTTTCCCGGCAACCTTTGCTTTATAAAGTTCCTTGTCGGCAATATTAATCAATTCAGATGCTGTTTCATTTTCATATTCAGATAATCCAATACTTATTGTAGTCTTTATCTGTTTTTTTTCAAAAATTATTTCTGTATCAAAGATTGCATTGCGAATTCTCTCAGCAAGCATTGCTGCACCCTCAATGTCTGTTTCAGGAAGCAATATTATAAACTCTTCGCCACCAAATCTTCCGGCAGAGTCCTGTTCTCTTAGAGACCTATTTAAATGAAAAGCAGTTTTTTTTAAAAACTCATCACCTGCAATATGTCCATAAGTATCGTTGAGCTTTTTGAAGTCATCAATATCAATTATCATTAAACTAAGTTTTCTTTGATTTCGTTTTGCAATTTTCATCTGACTTTCCAATTCAGTCAAAATAAATCGCTTATTATACAGTCCAGTTAGAGCATCAATTGTTGCAAAATTAAATAATTTTGAGTGGTACTTATCCTCTGCATCATCATTAATTGTAAACCTTAGGGTAATATCACCAACTTCTATTTTATCTCCAGATGTCAAAAATGTTTTTCCAATTAATTTACCATTTATATAAGTTCCATTTGTTGAATTAAGATCTTCTATCTCAATATATGGATTGTTTTTATCCAGTTTAATTAATATCTCACAGTGGAATTTACTTATTTTTATATCATTTATAGGAAGATCGTTGCTGTCCTCTCTACCAATTTTTATGTTTTTTTTAAAAAAGCTATATGTCTTTCCAAAACTTGACTCAAGACCATCTATTATTGTCAAATTTATCTTAACTTCATCTTTTTTCTCATCTAATTCCTTGTTTTGCCTTATCTTCTTCGTATCAATAACTGTTTTTTTCATAATTACATCCTAATTCTCAATAATAATACCCTTCTTTTTTAACACATCTCTAAAAATTATTATATCACAAACTTTTAGTTTTTTTGTATTTGTATTTTCTTTTAATTGATAGTTCAATTTTTGCATTTTAAAATCAATCTTAAAATTCTCTATATTATAATATGGAACATTATAATAAACACCCATTAGCTCTAAACCTTTTGGATCACGTTTAGTTTGGATAACAGCCTTTCTCCAATATATTAACTGCTCTTTTTCAGAAAGAAAGTTAAATTCTGCTGATTTTTTAGAAATAATGATTTTTTTTATCAGATAGTAATTATCAATTATTCGTGGATAGTCCAAGCGGTGAACACTAAGTATTTTTGGTTTAAAAAGAC
Source organism: Candidatus Aminicenantota bacterium (assembly GCA_029939015.1). GTDB lineage: Bacteria > Acidobacteriota > Aminicenantia > UBA2199 > UBA2199 > JAOZTV01. The sequence goes on along the minus strand of JAOZTV010000412.1, from coordinate 937 downwards.
TAAGGTTTAGTTCTCTTATTTTAGTTTTATATTTTAACTTAGACGATATATTAAATTTTTTAAAAAAATCTTCTGTTTTAGTAATAATATTAGTGGAAATATCAAAAATATCTCCTGAATATGTTATATGAAGATTTTCTGTTTTTATATCTGCCTTAAGCTCAGATAATGAAATAGTCAAAACCTTATTATCTCTTAGGTCTCCAATTACCTCAACCAATTGAGGTTCAATTACACAGTCGATTACACTTTCATTATAAGCAATAAAAGGCACTCCTCTTTTAATTACAGGCTCAATACTTAAATTTAGAGTACGCATTCCCTTAAAAGTACTTAAATCAAGATCTTTTATTCTTGTTGTTTTTATCAACCGGTCAATTACACCTGCAAGTTTATGAGAGAGGTTTAACTTTTTATCTGACATAAACTTTTTAATGCCGTTTCTACTCTGACAAAGGGTTCAAAGATATCAACTTTTCTAATTAAGCTTTTAATAATATTCATTGTTTTTTCCTGAATATCAACTTCTGCCGATGCAAATATCAATTTTAATGGAGTCTTGCTTGTAATTGGTTGAACAAGAAACTCCTTATCCTTAACTCTTTGAATGTCTCCTGCTTTTTCCAATCCAGGCAAGGAAGTATTTTGAAGTACCATCAACGGTGTATTTCCCATATTATCAGTATTCAAAAGCTTAGGATCAGAGACAAAAAACACTGAAACATGACTTTTAATGTCTTTTAATAAGTTTTTCCTGATAACTTCTTCATTAATGTATTTTTCAAGAACTTTACCAAATATTATCTTATGTATTTTGGTTGGTTTAATTGGTTCTGAATATTTGAATTCAAGGGGGATTGACCTTGAATCCGTGATCATAATCCCCCCTATGAATTGCTCCCCAATCTGCATACTCGAAAAATATCCAATTTTGAGG
>JAOZTV010000411.1 GCA_029939015.1 Candidatus Aminicenantota bacterium | reverse complement strand
AAATACTTATTTCTATTATTGATAAAAATGGTAAAACTGTTTTAAGCAAAAAAAGTAGTTTTTATATCACACCTTTGAAAAATATTTCACGTTCGAAAACATATACTAAAAAATCTTCATTAAATCAGAAATCAATTACAGCTTATAGCCTCGCAATACAATATTATAATTCTAATAAACCATTAGAAGCACTTCCATTAATGAAGAAAGCATATTTTGCTAATCCTCAGATTAAACAATTTGCAATTGGACTATCTGATATCTACTATAAACTTAAAAGGTATAATAAAATTGAACAACTTTTAAAGCCATTTATCAATTCTGAGAAACCAGATTATCAAATATTTATTACTCTCGGTAATATAAATAAGAAGATGAATAATTGGAAAAATGCAATTATTTATTATAGAAAAGTAATGTCATACCATGGGTTAACAGCTGATGTTTTAAATAATATGGCTTCATGTTATTATAATTTAAAAGATATTTCTGAAGCAAAAAAAGCCTGGAAGAAATCACTTGAAATTGACCCAAAACAAACAAAAGTAAAGAAAATACTTAAGAGTTTATAATGAAGACAAAGAATAGAATAATTTTTTATTTTTTTTATATATTTATATTTATTTTTACTAATAATCTAATTTTATCTAAAAAAAAGAATATATCTAAAAGCAATGCAGACTTTATTTCAAAAGTTAGATACATTATAAGTAAAGCAGAAAAAAAGTTTTTTTATAATCTGCCTGATAATAAAAGAAATAAATTTATAGAACAATTCTGGGCTAGTCGTGACACTGATAGTTCAACTGAAGAGAATGAGTTTAAAGAAGAATATTTGCACCGGATATTGATTGCAAATAGAAAATTTTCATCAGGAAGAGAAGGATGGCTTACAGACAGAGGCAAAACTTATATATTACTTGGACCACCAAGACATATATCAGACTATCCAAATGGTAATTTTAACAATAGAAATCCTTTTGAAATATGGCATTATCCGGAAACATATCTATACTTTATTGATTATAGAAATCTTGGAGACTATACAGTACATTATACAAGCTTGACACATCAGGCAATGGTTCATAATGCATTTATTGAAGCCAAAAGAAATAATATTGGAATGAGTGGATTATTTAATTATAAATATAAGATAATTAATAAAAAAAACAAATCATTTATTGTTTTTACTTTTAACACTGATAAATTAGAATTTAAAAAGAATAATAATAAAATGGAAACAAATTTTGAAATTGTAATAAAAGTTAGAGATAAAGATTATATAAATGTTTTTGCCTATAATAAAACCCATAAATTTAGTATTGATTTATCAAATTCAAACACAAAAATTCCTGAAAATTTTCAAATAAAAATTCCATTAAATCTAATTAAAGGGAAATATCTATTTCAAACATCTGTGAAAAAAAACAAAGATAAAACAAATTTTCAAAATCAAATATTCAAAATTAAATAGGAGAATAAGAATATGGACAAAAAACATCATCTAATAATATTTATTTTTATTGTATTATTTTCAGTTACTAATATATATAGTAATTTAGGAAAACTAAGGGTATCGGTTTATGATATTAAGGGAAAACCAATAGCAGGTGTTAAGATAAGAATGGTTAATACTAAAATTGGTAGTATGAAATATGAAATTATTACAAATAAAAAAGGAGTAGCCACAAAAAATGCCTTAAAAAATCATTTTTTTGATATATTTCTTGAAAAAGAGGGTTACCAAGATATAAAAACAAGATTTAAAATACCAGTTGGAATGTTATTAAAAAAAGAAATAATCATGAAAACAATAGAAGAATTAGAAAAAGATAGGGAGAATAACGACCCACATTATAAAGCAATTAAATTATTTAATGAAGCATCCAAGCTTATAAAAAACAAGGCATATAGCAAGGCATATAAAATATTAAAAGAATCACTTTCCCTTGATAATAAAATCTATCAGGCACATTACTATATTGGAGTGATTTATTTTGAAACAGAAAAATATAAGGAAGCAGTAGAACCTTTAAAAAAAGCCATTGAACTAAATGAAAAATACGGACCACCCTACCGTCTTCTTGTATCTGTTTTTGATAAACTAAAAAACAAAAAAGAATCAGATAAATATTTAATACTTGCACAACAAAAGGGTGGAAAAACAGCAATTGATGCCTTTAACGAAGGAAGTAAATATTTTAACGAAGGTAAAACAGATGAAGCAATTAAAGCATTTAATGAAGCTATAAAGAAAAACCCAAAACTTGTAGAGGCTTATTATAGATTAGGCTTAACATACCTTAATAAAGGACTTACTAAAGAGAGTGTAGTGATGTTCAAAAAATACCTTGAATTCAAACCCAAAAATAAAGAAAAAATTCAAACTGCAACATCAATAATTAAAAATTATAAATAATTGAAATATTTTATTCATTAAATAATTAGAGGCGTACGTACGCCTCTACCATTTTTAAATATTAATAATTAAGTTTAAACTAAAGTTAATTGGTCATGAGCTATGTTTAACATACCCTGTATTGGTATTCCAAAAGAACAGGATGACTCACAAAAACCTTCACAGTTTTGACATAGGTCAGCCTTTGGTCCTT
>JAOZTV010000410.1 GCA_029939015.1 Candidatus Aminicenantota bacterium | reverse complement strand
TATAATAGAGTTTGGAATAGGTTTAAGTTATTTCTTTAGAAAGAGGCTTAAGTTTCTTAGTTAATTAAATTGTCTTGTGCCGACAGAATTTGGAATTTTTATTATTCCCTTATATACATTTATTTCAAAGTAATTTTATTGCTAAAAACCCCAAAATGAATGATATGTTAATCGAAAACTCTTAAAATATCTGATAGTGAATGAAATAACACACATATAGTTGCTAATGTTATTTTTTTACATTATAATACCTTATAATAGTTTAGATAGAAAAGTGGAGGTTTCTTATGAATGATAATTTATCTGCTGACTGGATATCAATGAGCGATAAAGGTCTTGTAAATACAATAGGGTCCTTTATTAAACATCATAGATTGAATCAAAACAAATCTCAAGCTAATGTTGCAAAAGATGCAGGAATAAGCAGATCCACTCTAAGTCTTTTGGAACGAGGCGATAACGTATCCCTAGGTAGTTTAATTAAGGTTTTGCGTGTATTAGACTTACTTTTCATTATGAATATTTTCAAAATTGAAAAAAAAATCAGTCCGATTGAATATGCAAAACTTCAAAAAAATAAAAGGCAGAGGGCGCGTACAAAGGCTGAAAAAAAAGAATCAACCATAAATGAGGATTTAGAATGGTAGATGTTGCTGAAGTAATTATATGGGGGGAGTTTATAGGAGCTGTTCGATGGGATGAGCAGAAACAATTAGCTGATTTTCAGTATGATGAAAAATTTTTAAGAAAAGACATTGAACTGTCTCCTATAAAAATGCCGATAAAAAATAAAAATAGAATTTACACTTTTCCTGAATTGAGAAAAGGAAAAGATGAAGAAATTGCTACATTTAATGGATTACCCGGGTTATTAGCAGATATATTACCTGATAAATATGGTAATGAGTTGATAAATCTTTGGTTAGCCCAAGAGGGAAGAGCAATTAATAGTATGAACCCAGTTGAGAAGTTGTGTTTTATAGGAACTAGAGGTATGGGAGCCATGGAATTTGAGCCTGCTCAATTTAAATCAAGTAAAACAACTTTTGCAATTGAAATAAAGAGCTTAATTGAAATTGCACAAAAAATACTGTCCAAAAGAAAAAATTTTATTGAGAATTTAAAGAAAAACGAACAAAGGGCAATGCGTGAAATATTGAAGATTGGAACCTCGGCAGGTGGTGCCAGACCAAAAGCTCTGATTGCATATAATAAAAATTCTAATGAAGTAAGGTCGGGTCAGACTATTGCTCCAAAAGGTTTCGAGCATTGGTTACTTAAACTTGATGGTGTAAATGATGTACTATTTGGCACCAGCCATGGTTATGGCAGGGTAGAATATGCATATCATTTAATGGCAAAAGATTGCAAAATTGATATGATGCAATGTGAATTATTGGAAGAAAATGGAAGAGCACATTTTATGACTAAACGGTTTGATAGAGATAAAAATAATACGAAACATCATATTCAAACTTTATGCGGGATCCAGCATTTTGATTATAATAAAATATATAGTTATAGTTATGAACAATTATTTCAGACTATGAGAATGCTTCGATTAACATATGGGGAGGCAGAGCAAATGTTTAGGAGAATGGTTTTTAATGTAATGGCTACAAATTGCGATGATCATACAAAAAATTTTTCTTTCAGGTTAAAACAAAATGGTAAATGGGAATTATCTCCGGCTTATGATGTATGTTATTCGTATGATCCTTCTAATATATGGGTCAGTCAGCATACTTTAAGTATTAATGGAAAGCATAAAGACATCAATAAATATGATTTTGAAACAATTGCTATAGCAAATAGCATTAGAAATTGGAAACAAATAATTGAGGAAATTAAATATATTGTTTGTAACTGGGAAGTATATTCAAAAGAGGCAGGTGTATCTTCTGAATTAAAAAATATGATAAGTGAGAATTTAACAGCATTCAAATTTAAAGAATAATAAATAACTTAGCGACAAAAAAAATGTTTTAAAAAATATTTAAAGAGTGCTTTATCTTGAAAGTGAAATTAGTGTTTTGCTTATTTTTTACATTTTCGATTATTAAAGAAATTAATCGTCTAAAGTTGACAAAATTTTAAAATGAATATATTATAAATATAATGAAAAACAAAGGAAAAAAGGTTTGTTTATTATTAAGAGGTAAATATGAAAAACTTTAAATTTATAGTATATAAAGAAGATGAATATTTTGTGTCACAATGTCTTAATGTTGATATTTCAAGTTTTGGTGATAATACAGATGAAGCAATTATAAACTTAAAAGAAGCTTTAGAATTATATTATCAGGATGAAGAATATGCTAATACATATATGAATATTGAACAAGTTATGATTGGAGAAACTGTGATTAATGCCTAAACTTTATTCTTCAAAACATATAATAAATATTTTAAAAAAAAACAAATTTGAGTTTATTTCACAAAAAGGAAGTCATAGAAAATTTAGAAAAGGCTCGAAGATTGTTATTATTCCAGATCCAAAAAAAGAGATACCAGTAGGAACTTTTGGTTCTATATTAAGGCAATCAAATTTAAGCAAAGAAGATTTTGAATAATAATAATTTAACCGAATTATCCGGGCTTAACAATATTATTAACATCAATAGC
>JAOZTV010000409.1 GCA_029939015.1 Candidatus Aminicenantota bacterium | reverse complement strand
GCGGAATATATTTTCAATTTTTATATCAGAAATATATGAAGACTAAAGCTTTAATTTATAAAATAACAAAATTGACAGTGTTTTACTATACTGTTAAAATTAAACAAAAAATAAATTAGGAGTTTATAATGAAAATTAAGATTTTAAGTATTTTAGTAGTTTTTGTAATTGCAGTTATTCTACCAACTGCCTGTAATGCTGACAAGGGACAATCAAGTGACAAAAAAAGTAGTTTAATTGTTAATGCTGACAACCCTGGTGAAGAATTGGATATCAACAAATATCTTGTAAAGGGAAAAATAAATATTGTTGACTTTTATAGTGAATATTGTCCACCTTGTAGAAAAATTTCCCCACTTCTTTCAAAATTGAATAAAAAAAGAGATGATATCTCAGTTATTAAAGTTGATATTAACAGACCGGGCAAAAGTAGTATTGACTGGAGATCGCCTCTTGCAAAACAATATGAATTAAGATCAATACCTCATTTTAAAATTTATGACAAAGAGGGAAAGAAAATTCTTGAAGGTCAGGAAGCATATCAAAAAGTTATGGTATATATTCAGGAAGCAGGGATTAATTAGGCTTTAAGCTTTAAACATTAGGCATTAGGCAAAAGATGAAAAGTTTAATAACTTAACTCTCTGCCTATTTGCCTCTCTGCCTATTTGCCTCATTATCTTTTTTACTAATCCAACCAACATATTTGCCAGAAAACCCTGCAAACCTTGCTTTTAATGAATTTCTAAGTTCAATGAATTTTTGACTAAGAGATAAAGATTTATTCTCTCTTGAAAAAATAAATCCTAAATCGTCCAATAATTTAATCGTTATTCCACCAATAACTAATACTAAACCCAAAATAATCGCTGAAATTTTACTATTAAAATCTTCAGATGACTTTGATACTTTATATTTTACATTATACATTTCTTTAAAAGAATAATTATGTGAATGATATACCAATGAATTTGCCTGATACCCTATTTTAAGATTATTCTTTAATATTTGACTTGCCCAGTGTTGATCTTCTGCAATAATAATATCGTCTTTAAATGGGTATTTATTCCATATTTTTTTAAGTATCATACAACTAACAGTAGAAAATATCATATATTCAAGAGCTTTTTGTCTATTTCTTACATAAGAAACAGTTGGCATTGATTTTTTTAAATCCCTTACCATATATAAATGACAATTTTCTTTGGGCAAATGTCTTGAAAAAACGCCTGCAATATTATTTTCTTTATTAAATCCGTCTATCAATTGTGATAACCAATTTTCGTCAACCGGAAATGCATCGGCATTTAGAAATACCAGATAATTTCCATTTGCAAGGTCAGCACCCATATTTCTAGTTTTACCATGTCCGAAATCCTCTGATAAAATCTCAAATAATTTTATATTTTGTTTTTCTTTAATTTGAAATTCTTTAATTATTGTAACGGTATCATCTGTTGAACCGGAATCTATAATTATAATTTCATTATTTGCTTGTATTTTTTGTTTTAAGATAGCCTCAAGACATCTTTTTATATTTTTTTCTTCATTTTTTGTTGGAATAATAATTGATATTAAATCATTCATATTCTACTTCAAAAAGAGTAAGTCCTTTCGCCTTTGCAGTAATTCCGGCTTTTCTTCTATCTTTTGCTTCAAATATTGCCGGTATTTCATCATAAGATAATTGTCCTCTACCAACATCAATAATTGTTCCAATCATATTTCTTACCATATATCTTAGAAAACTCTTGCCTTTGATTATAAATTGTATTTCTTTATTTCTTACTTTCATTGAGAACTCTGAAATAGTTCTCATTCTATTCTTTTTTGGCTCATCAGATGTAAAAGAGCTAAAATCTTTTGTCCCGATAAATAGTTTGGCTGTTTTTCTCATAAGATTTAAATCCATAGGATATGTGATATGTGTTGCATACCTGTTATCAAATGGGGAATGAACTTCACCAAAATAAATCTTATATATATATGTTTTACCTAAGGCATTAAATCTTGCATTAAAATTAATTTCAGCCCTTTGACATTGAACAATCCGTATATCAACAGGTAGAACTGAATTTAAAGCTTTTCTTAGAGAATCAGGCTCAATATTTATAGGTATATGGAAGTTAGAAGTATGACCCATTGAATGCACTCCTGCATCAGTTCTACTACTCCCTGTAACTATTACTTTTTTTTTTGCAATAATAATTAAAGCTTTGACAAGTTCACCTTGAATAGTTTTAATTTTATCAGATTGATATTGCCAACCTTTATAATAAGTTCCGTCAAACTGAGTTATAATTTTATAATTATTCTGCAAATTTGTCTCTTAATAACTTATCTGGATATAAAACAAAATACTCCTGATAGTTTTACAAAGTATTAAATTAATTACTTAAAATCAAACTTTTTCAGATTTAATACAAGATGTACAAACTCTTAATGCAATAGTTTTTCCATCTTTTGTTGTTTTTACCTTCTGTAGATTAGGTAACCATCTTCTTTTTGTCGATTTATGAGAATGACTTACATTATTTCCTGTTATTGGTTTCTTTCCGCAAATTTCACACACTCTAGCCACTTTAATTCCTCCTGAAAAATAATAACTCCATTGAGTTATAATAAAAAGG
>JAOZTV010000408.1 GCA_029939015.1 Candidatus Aminicenantota bacterium | reverse complement strand
AAACTTGACAAAAAGTTGTCATTTATCTAATATATATCATGAATATTTAGGTTTTTAGGTTTCACCTAAATCACAAGGAGATTATTATGAAAAAAACATTAGATACAGTTTTATTATTAGCATTGCCTGCTTCGGGAAAGTCTGAAGTACGAAGATATATGGCAAGTTTAACTCCACAGCAATGTGTAGAAGATATGCATATGGGACCAACACTTCAATTGGACGATTACCCTTATGTTCATTTTATGCATAGAATAGACGATGAATTATATAAACGTGGTGTAGAATACATATTTTATAAGGGGTCGTCCCGACCATTTAACGATAATTTTGAATGGGGAACACTTGTGCACCTTTTAAATGAGGACTATGACGATTTATTAAATAATAGAGTAATTGAAACAGAATCAGCTGCAAATTATCTATTTGACAGACTGGACAATGCAAGAGCAAAGGTAGGGCTTGAAGGTCTATTGGCAGAAGTCCCTTATGGAATAAGAATGGAAATTGCAGATGTCTTAGAAGATGAGGTACGAGAACATCTTGAAGAGAAAAATGCTGTTTCAGTTCAGAGCAAAGAGGGTAAGACAGTTATAATAGAAATGGCAAGAGGTGGAGCAAATGGTTCAGCGTTCCCCTTAACACCTCCTCAGGGATATCAATATACACTATCTGAACTATCTTCAGATATATTAGATAATGCATCTATACTCTATGTATGGGTAACACCTGAAGAATCAAGAAAGAAAAACTATGAAAGAGCAAGACCGGATGGGCAGAGTTCAATACTTCATCATGGTGTTCCATTGGAAGTTATGCTCGGTGAGTATGGTTGCGATGACATGAATTATTTGATTGAATTATCAAAAAAACCGAATACAGTGAGTGTTGAGAGATATGTAGAAGTTGATAATGGAAAAGGCGAATTAGTTTATGATACAAAGGTATGGAATATTCCAATTGCTAAATTTGATAATAGAAATGATCTGACTACATTTGTAAGAGAGGATAAATCAAGCTGGGATAGGGATGATGTTGACAAAATCCATAAAGGACTTTCAGGAGCACTTGAAACACTAGCAAACCTTTCCTAAGATACAATTTAGACATTAGAAAAAGAGTTTAAAACAAAAAACATGATAATTCCATAGAATAGAAAATCTAAAGTTGCGAATCATCGTCGTCTCCTTTTTAATTTTTTTGGTTTCATTATTTTTTTTATTTGTTTTGAGTACTCTGAGTCCGGTTCAACCTCTAAAAACTTTTCAAATGCTCTATTAGCATTTTTTCTATCATCTTTATGTAAATATGCATAGCCAAGTTTTTTATATGCTAATCCCCATGCAGGTTTTATTTTTATTGCCATTTTATAATATTCTATTGCAATATCTATTTTCATGTTTTTAAAATCATTATAGAATTCAGCTACATTATAAGCAAGTAATGCATCTTTTGGGTCAGTATCTAAAGATTTTTTAAAATAGAAAACTGCTGTTTTTAAATCTTTCTTTTTTTGAAATATATTGCCAATGACTCCAAATGCTTTTGCAGCACTTATAGTATCCTCTCTGTCAAGAGCCATCTCTATTCCACTTTTGTATGTGTCAATAGCTTTTTGTTTTTCATTTTTCTCTCTATAACAATCTGCAATTTTAAAAATTATCTGATAGACCTTTGGAGCCCTTTTTAAAACATAATTATATTTAATAAGTGCTTTGTCATATTCTTTTTCACTATATAATTTCTCTGCTTCCTTGAGCTTTGCTTTCAAATCTACAACAGTTATTTCAGGCTTTCTTAATATAAATTTTATAGGCGGATTTTTATATGTTCTGACTATATTTATAAGCTTGCTAGACGGGATATATCCATCAAGTGTCACATCAATAATAAACTCACCACTTCCTAAACCCATAAACCCCCATCTTCCTTTATTGCTTGATTTTGTTTTCCAAATTGACACTTTATTTTGATGGGTCAATGTAATCAATACGTTTTTAAGAGGGATACCAGCCTCACTCCATACACTTCCTCTGATTCCAGAATTACCTTTTGAAGGTCTCTCTCTTTTTTTTTTAACCTTATTTTTAGGAGAGAAAGCTCTGGTCTTTTGTGAAAAACCACATATAGTTAAAAACAATAATATAATAAAATAGCTAATTATCTTTTTCATTTATTATTACTCCTATTATATTTTTTTATAAAACATTTAATAATATACTCCAATTTGCTATGCTATGTTTATTATGGAATTTAATATCTTTTTCTTACTTTTCTGTCTTTATAGGATAAACTTTTTGGATGTCCTGTATAATTAACTTTTATAATTTCCTGAGCAAGGACCTTAGTTTGTTTTCTATCCATCATTCTAACATATAGTTTTCTTATTTTTACGCGGCCTTTTTTTATAGAAAAATATCTTGTTATTGTACCATTTTTGGAAAAAATCAAAGGAGATGCCTGTATAATGACTTTTTTTGTTTTTTTAGGAATTACCCATATATAAACTCCCTTATTATAATCATCAGGGACCTTATAACTAAACCATACATAAATTTTCTGGTTTATTTTTAAAACTTCTTTGGTTGATGGTGAAATTTTTTTTACCTCTATTGAAAAACTACTTTTTT
>JAOZTV010000106.1 GCA_029939015.1 Candidatus Aminicenantota bacterium | reverse complement strand
GTTAATATTGCTAACTTTTTTTATAATAAAATGTGACAGGCAAATGCTAGAAGAATTGTTTTTAAATTATATAATTCCCAAAATAATTTTTTTCTAACCATACTTGTGTTTTAATACGAGAATTTAATAAGTCTAGTTATGAAATTCTCGTGTTATTTGAATTCTATTTACTCTCCACCAATAGTGAAAAATCTGCAATTTCAGACAATGTATTTTCTAATCCCTGAATTAAGCCTATTCTATTTTGTTTTATATTTTTGTCTTCTGCCATTACCAGAACCTTATCAAAAAAACTGTCAATAATAGGTTTCATCTCAATAATTTTTGAAAACGCTTCAATGTTTTTACCACTATTTATTAAATTCAGTATCGTTTCTTTAGATTCGGCGAATACATCGTAAAGTATTTTTTCTTCAGGTTCAATCAAAATCTCTTTATTTACTTCAAATATTTCCTGTTTTTTTATAATATTCCTTAATCTTTTATGAAGTGTTATTATATCTTCAACTGAATTTTTTTCAATTAAGAAATGAATATCCTTCGCCCTCAGATATAGCTTATATATATTTAAATCTTTTTTTGCAAGTATAGCATTAATAACATCATATCTATAACCTATCGGTTCTTTAAAAATACCTTTAATTCTTAATGTAAAAAAGTCAAATATTTTATTAACAAGTTCGTTATGTTGTTCAGAATTATCTGTAAATTTTTCTGCAGCAAATTTTATTAAATCCAATAAATTGAAATCTAATTGAAGATCAATTATTATCTTTAAAATACCATTGGCATCTCGTCTAATTCCAAAAGGATCTTTTGAACTTGATATTTTCATACCACTGCCAATAAAACCTGCAATACTGTCAATTTTATCAGTAATTGAAAGTAAGCCTGCCTCAAGACTTATAATTTTTTCTTTAGTATAACCTTTTGGTTCATAATGACCATAGATAGCTTTCCAGACCTTTTCATTCTCTTTTTTTTCTTTTAAATAGAGCCCACCCATTACACCCTGAAGTGCCGGAAATTCTCTAACCATTCTTGTGACAAGATCATTTTTTAAGATTGAAGCTGCTTTTTTTAAATAGTCTGTCATATCCTTATTATCTGTAATATCTGTCAAATATTCTACAATACTTATAAGTCTCTCTGTTTTTTCATAAAATGTACCAATTTTTTTATGAAATAATACATTTTTCAATTCATCTCTCAAAGCATAAAAATCATCCTCTCTATCATTATCCCAGAAAAATTTTGCATCTTCAAAAGTTGCAATAACGACTCTCTTATTACCATCTGACACATAACTATTTTCATCAGGAACATTTGATACACCAACAAACATATTTAACATATCACCCTGCTTATCATATACCGGGATTAATTTTTTTTCATTAACCATAAATGTTGAAATAATCTCTTCAGGAATTTCAAGATATTTTTCATCAAAATTTCCAGAAAAAACTACAGGATATTCATTATTATACACAAAATATTCCAGCATTTTTTCTTCAAGTTTTATAATAACATTAAATTCTTCTTCAAGGTCTTTTATCTCTTCAAGAATTTTTTCACGTCTTTCTTCAGATTTTCCTAGAACAAAATTTGTTCTTAAAGATTCAATATAATTTTTAAAAGAACTAATCTCAATATATTCATCAGATAATAATCTATGTCCAAAAACTACATTTGATGATTGTATCCCTGCAAATTCAACCTTAATCAAATCTGAGTTAAATAAAGCAAGTATGTTTCTAACAGGTCTTACAAAGGGCACTCTTGATTTATTCCAAACCATAGTTTTAGCAAAGGTCAAGCCCAAAAGTACCCTTGGTATGATTTCCTCTAATAAGGCAGGAACAGGCTGACCTATTGTTTTCTTTTTAACTGCTATATAGACACCTTTTTTTTGTTCAATTTCAACAATCTTTGTTGTATCACAATTATTGGCATCAAGAAACTTTTTTAAAGGTATGGTCGGTTGTTCTTCTGCATCATAGGCAATCTTTTTTGATGGTCCTATAATCAACTCTTCCTTATCATTTGCCCTTTCACTAATTTCTTTAACATAAATCATAAATCTTGTATTTGTGGAACTTGATTCAATCTGTCCATAATCAATCAAATTATCTGTAAACTCTTTAATAAATTTATCTTCAAGTTGCTTTAATATACTATCAATTTCTGATACAGGGACTTCTTCTATGCCCAATTCAAATAAAAAATCAGCCATTTAAGCCTCCTTGTGGTATTGCAATAAATGGGTCAGTTTCAGCATTTATTTTATCGTTTTCTTTTTCAACATATAATGATGCAATATTTGATGAAAAATCTCTAATTATACCCATCATCGATGTTCTTTCTGCAACAGATATCGACTTTCTGGCATCAAGAATATTAAAAGTATGTGAACACTTTAAAACATAATCATAAGCAGGTAGGTATAATTCTGCTTCTATTAATCTCGCTGTTTCTTCCTGATATAAGGCAAATAATGACCTTAAAAATTTAATATCTGCTTTTTCAAAATTATATACAGAAAATTGTTTTTCCTCTTCTGTCCTTAACTCTGAATATGATACTTCATTACCCCATTCTATATTATAAATATTATCTTTTTTGTCCAAAAACCCTGCAAGTCTTTCAAGTCCATAAGTTATTTCAAGAGTATTTGGATTCAAATTAATTCCTCCTGCCTGTTGAAAATATGTAAACTGTGTTACTTCAAGACCATCACACATAACCTGCCATCCAACACCCCATGCACCAAGAGATGGTGACGCCCAATTATCTTCATCAAATTTAATATCATGGTTTCTGATATCAATCCCAAGATGTTCAAGACTGTTAAGATATAAAGTCTGTCCATTTTTTGGTGCTGGTTTCAATACTACCTGAAACTGATTATGCTTCTGAACTCTATTTGGATTTTCTGCATATCTCCCATCATCAGGTCTTCTTGAAGGCTGCCAATAAGCTGACTTCCATGGCTTTTTACCAAGAACCCTGAAAAACGTATCAGGTGTCATAGTACCTGCACCTACCTCTGTATCATATCCTGATGCAATATAACAACCGTTTAAAGACCAGAATTCCTGCAATTTTAATATTATTCCTTGTAAACTCATTATTATCCTTCGTTCTCCTCATTTATCCATTTTAATACAGGCTTTCTTGCAGCAAGCACCTCATCCAATCGTCTAACTGGAGTATTATATGGAGCCCCTTTCAAATATTCAGGGTCTTTTTTTGCCTCATCAAGTATTTTTTTCATAACATCAATAAACGCATCTATTGTTTCTTTACTTTCAGTCTCTGTCGGCTCAATCATCATTGCACCATGAACAATTAATGGAAAATATATTGTAAATGGATGAATACCATAGTCAAGTAATCTCTTAGCAATATCAAGAGTTGTAACTGGTAAATCCTTGTCTGAAAAAATAACTTCATGAAGTGTTTTTGACTTAAAAGGAAGGTCTAAAACATCCTTTAATTTCTCACGAATATAGTTTGCATTCAAGACTGCATCTTCTGCTACCTTACTTACATTTTCCTTTCCAAGAGCCATCAGATAGGCAAGTGCCTTAACTATAACAAGAAAATTTCCATAAAAATTTTTTATTCTTCCAATACCAGCATCATTAAAATAATTAACACTATATCCATCCTTACCCTCTATAATTAGAGGAACAGGCAAGAACTGGACAAGCTCTTTAGTAACACCAATTGGTCCCGAACCCGGGCCACCACCACCATGTGGAGTTGAAAATGTTTTATGAAGATTTAGATGTATTACATCTGCACCAATATCTCCAGGTTTAACAATTCCCATAAAGGCATTCATATTCGCACCATCCATATATAAGAGAGAACCGTTTTCATGCAATAAATCTGCAATTTCCATTATATTCTTTTCAAATATTCCAAGTGTATTCGGGTTTGTCATCATAAGAGCTGCGACATCTTCATTTAAGTATTCTTTTACAGTCTTGGCATCCAATACACCATCTTCATTCGAAGGTATTTCTTTAATATCATATCCTGCAAAATGTGCTGAAGCAGGGTTTGTTCCATGTGCAGAATCAGGTATCAAAACAATTTTTCTTGCATCTCCCTTTGATTCAAGGTACTTTCTTATGACCATCATACCTGCAAATTCACCATGTGCACCAGCAGCAGGTACAAGAGTAAAACCATGCATACCTGTAATATTTACAAGCCATTTTTCAAGTTCTTTTATTATTTCAAGATTTCCCTGAACACAATCTGTTGGAGAATAAGGATGAGTGTTCAGTCCTTTAAGAGAAGCTATCTTTTCATTAATTTTAGGATTATATTTCATTGTGCAAGAACCAAGAGGGTAAAAACCTGAATCAACAGAATGATTTAGTTTTGAAACATTTGTATAATGTCTTACAACATCCACCTCTGATAATTCAGGAAAATCTTTGATATCCTCTCTAAGTTTACTTTTATCTATCGCAATCAAATCATCTGAAATATCAATATCTCTAAATGAATAACCAACCTTACCTTCTTTGCTAATTTCAAAAATCAATTCCGGTAATATATTTAATTCATTGCTCATTTCAAATCCCCTATTTCTTTTACCAATAAATCAATATCCGCCTTATTATGCATCTCAGTAAAATTAATAAGCACCTGATTGTCTGCATCTTTATAAAACCATTTAAGAGGAATACCTGCAAAAATCTTACGATTTTTCAATTTTTCCAGAAACTCTATTCCGTTATCATTCTTTAATTCAAGTACAACCTCATTAAAAAAGTCTTTTTTATATTTTACATTTACAAAATCAAATTTTTCAATTTCTTTTACAAAATATGCAGTATTAAGATGGTTTAACTTTGATATTTTACTAAGTCCTGATTTTCCAAGAGTACTTAAATGAATTCCTGCTCTTAATGCACACCATGCCTGATTTGAACATATATTAGAGGTAGCATTTTCTCTTTTTATATGTTGTTCTCTTGTTGAAAGAGTTAAAACAAATCCTCTTTTACCATCAACATCTTTTGTCTGACCGACAAGACGTCCGGGCATTTGTCTTAAAAATTCTTTTTTTGCTGCAATAAAACCAAGATAAGGACCACCAAAACTTAAACTAAGTCCAAAACTCTGTGCCTCTCCTACAATAATGTCAACACCATTATCACCTGCCGGCGTAAGGAAAGGCAGAGACAAAGCTTCAGCAACAACCTGAACTGAATAAGCTTTTTTTTCAGAATGAACAATATCTGAAATTTCTTTAGATTCTTCAATAACACCAAAATAATTTGGAGACTGAAATACAAAGCCACCTATTTCACTATTTAATTTGTCTTTTAGTTCATCAAGCTCAACCTTTCCAGTTTCTCTATTATACCTTACCTGTTCAACTTCAATACCAAGGTTTTGAACGTAAGAATAAATAATTTCCATGTATTCAGGATGAAGATTTTCGGCTACAAGAATTTTATTCTTCTTTGACTTCCGTAAGGCAAGCAAAGCACCCTCAATAGCAGCAGTGCCACCATCATAAAGAGAAGCATTTGAAAAATCCATCCCGGTCAACATTGCCATCATTGTCTGATATTCAAACATTGCCTGCAAACTCCCTTGACTTACCTCAGGCTGATATGGAGTATAGGGAGTTAAAAATTCACTTCTATTACTGAGATAATTAACTACTTCAGGAATAAAATGATTATAAGCTCCACCACCAAGAAAACTAAGGTAATCTGAATAAGTATTTTTGTCACCTAAGTCTTCAAATCTTTTTAATAATTCATTCTCAGGAAGAGCATTCGGGAGATTATCCAAAGAATACCAGGCTTTTTCTTGAGGAATATCTGAAAAAAGCTCTTTTATATCCTTAATACCTATCTCTTTTTTTATCTCTTCCCTCTGTTTATCTGTTAGAGGAAAATATTGCATAAGCTACTCCTTTTCAATACCTGCGAGATAAAGTTTATACTGTTCAAAATCCATCATCTCGTTTAATTCTTCTTCTTTTGATATTTTTATTTTTACTATCCAGCCATCATCATACGGGGACTGATTAATATTTTCAGGTGTATCTTCAAGTCCTTCATTAATTTCTACAATTTCTCCTGAAAGCTGTGAATACAAATCACTTACAGCCTTAACTGATTCTATATTTGAACAGGCATCACCCTTTGCAATACTATCTCCTACAGAAGGTAACTCAACATAGACGATATCTCCAAGTTCTTTCTGTGCATAATCTGTAACTCCAATTGTTGCAATACCATCTTCAACCCTTACCCATTCATGTTCCTTAGTAAATTTTAAATTTTCTAAACCCATTTTTTATCTCCTTTAAAAAATTAATTTTATTATTTTTTATCTATAAAAGGCACAGCAACGACTTTTGCTGTTACCATCTTATTTCTAATTTCAATTTGAAATTCTGTTCCAATATCTGTTTTATCAATAGGTAAATATGTCATTCCAATTGATTTTTTAACGAAAGGACCGTATGTACCACTTGTAACTTCACCAAATTGCTCTCCATCAACAAAAACAGGATATCCATGCCTTGCAATTCCCCTGTCAACAAGTTCAAATCCAATAAGTTTTCTTGTAATACCCTCTTCTTTTTGTTTAAGAAGAACGTCCTTTCCAATAAAATCACCTTTCTTGAATTTAAGTATCCAGCTTAAATTTGCCTCAAGTATGGTATGTGAATTATCAATTTCATTGCCATATAGAGCCATTCCTGCTTCCAATCTTAAGGTATCTCTTGCACCTAAGCCAGCTGGTATTATACCAAACTCTTTACCTTTTTCTGCAAGCTCAATAAACATTTTTGATGCAATTTTTTCATCTCCTTTGAAATATATTTCAAATCCATATTCGCCTGTATATCCTGTTCTCGAAATTATTGCATCTACTCCCATAACCCGCCCATGAATAAAAGTATAATATTTCATTGGGTCAATATCTTCATCTGTAAACTTTGCAAGTAATTTTCCTGAATTAGGTCCCTGTATTGCAATTTGAGAATAATCATCACTTACATTTGTAATACTCACATCAAAATGCCCTGCCTTTTCTTTCATCCAGTTAAAATCCTTTTCAAGATTTGCAGCATTAACAACGAGCATATATTTTCCTTCCTCTACAAAATAAACTAGAAGATCATCAACAAAACATCCTTTTTCTGTTAAGAGTCCCGAATAGTGAATTTTCCCAGGCTTTAATTTTGAAACATTATTAGAAGTTATATATGAAACAGCTTCCAATGCTTCCTTACCCTCAAATATTACTTCGCCCATATGACTTACATCAAAAAGTCCACCTGTTGTTCTGACTGCATTATGTTCAGCATTTAAACCAGAATATTGAACCGGAAGATCCCAACCACAAAATTCAACCATTTTACCTTTTAACTCATAATGTGCTTTATTAATCTTAGTTTTTTTCATTCTTTTTCCACCTCTTATTTTTTATATCTTTTTACCTAAATTCAATTCAAGTTTATAAGTATAAAATTATCATAATATTCCTTAAAATGCAAGAGAAAATGAGCTCAATAATTATTAAAACCTAAATTGAACGATATCGCTCAATTTAGGTGAAAACCGAACTTAAAGCATATAATGGAATATCAATAATTCTATCTCCTTTGTTAAAACTTGAAATACTTGAACGAAGCAATATTTTTGGAGAAAATAATTTATCATATACTTTAAGACTTTTTGCCTTTAAATTAATTCCAGATTTAACCTCTACAGGATATATATCACCATTATATTCTATAATTAAGTCTATTTTTGCCTTATTTTCGTTACTCCAATAATATGGTTTTACCGTTTTTGTGATTTCCTGAAACACAAAATTTTCAACTAATGAACCTTTAAAATGAGTAAACAATTCATCTCCAATAATTATTGACTTTTGCGGTAAATTAGTCATTGCTCCCAACAAACCAACATCTATAAGATAAATTTTAAATTGAGGTTTAACATAGGCATTTAATGGAATTAATGGAAGGGATATATTATGTATTTTAATTATCAATCCAGCATCAAGTAACCATTGCATAGCAATTTCATAATCCCTTGCCCGACCCGATGATTTAATTGCAGAGAAAATAAATGTTTTGTTTTCTTTACCTAAATGTAATGGAATAGAATCCCAAACTTGACGAATCTTCATTGCTTCATTTTTTGTTGTATGTTTTGAGAAATCATTTAGATATGTTTCAATCAATTCATTTTGAATTAAGCGAACTCTTTTGAAATTTTTATGTTCAATATAATCTGCAATAACCTCAGGCATTCCTCCAATGAAATAATATAGCTTTAACATTTCAACTAAACTTTCATGAAATATAAATGAATCAGATTTTATTTTATTAGATAATATCTGGTTAAAATTTTTTGGAATTGTTGCAAGAAATCTTTCTTTTCCCAATGCAATAACAAATTCTTCAAAAGACAAAGGATACATATCTAAAAAGTTTACTTTCCCAACAGGAAAGGATATCTTTCCAGAGAGAATAATACCAAGTAAAGAACCAGCTGAAACAACATGATATTCATTGAAATCTTCATTAAAATATTTTAATGACCTTAGAATATTAGGCGAAGCTTGAATTTCATCAAAAAATATCAACGTTTTTTCTGGTATTATTTCTTCACCAGTAAAAATGGATATCCGTTCTATTATTTTTTCAACCGATAAATCTTCATTTAATATATCAACCAATTCAGATTTCTTTTCAAAATTTACATAAACATAATTTTCATACTCTTTTTCTGCAAATTTTTTTAATATATATGTCTTACCAATCTGACGAGCACCCCTCAAAATCAAAGGTTTTCGCCTATCAGATTTTTTCCATTCAATTAATTTATCATAAATTATTCTTTTCATAATTTATAAATATACAACATCAGAAAACTTATTACAACAATATTTCACAAATTACGCACGAATATTTTAATTTTTTTCACAAATTCCGCACGAATAACATTTGTCATGGCTTTGAGTTTTTTGTACCAAATCAATTTTTTAATTTTTCAATTTATCTTCAATATCGTTTCAATTTCATTCTCAGATAATCCAGTAATATCAGAGATCTCTCCTGTTTTATATCCCTTATTAAACATTTTAACAACAAGTTCTTTTCGTTCTTCTGTTCTGCCTTTTGTCATACCTTTGTGCATTCCTTTATGCATGCCCTGTTGCATTCCTTCCTGCATACCTTCTGCTTTTCCTTTATCTAATAATCTTTGTCCTAAACTTGGCATAATTTTCCCTCCTTCTTCTATGTTCTTTTCTAATAATTCTATTATTTCATCCTGACTATAGTCATTTGTAAACATTATATATGTCAAAGATTTCTCTAAAAAATCTTTATCTTGCACTAAACCATTTTTATTCCAAAATTTCAATACCTCTTCTAATTTTTCAATGTTTTTTGCAAATATATTTTTCATTAATAATATTTGAGCTGTTAGTTTAATGTTTT
>JAOZTV010000407.1 GCA_029939015.1 Candidatus Aminicenantota bacterium | reverse complement strand
TCATATATCAAAAAATGGTAAAGAAATATTTGTATTTGATAATCATAATCATGCTTTTTGTTTCTGGTTATATGCTTTTAAAAATAAATATTTAAAAAAAGGCTCAACTCTTGTGCATATAGATCAACATACAGATATGAATAAGCCCGACAAATATTTTGAAAAATTCAATGATGGAAGATTATTGATAAAAGATGTTTTTGAATATACTAATAGTGTTCTAAATGTTGGTAACTTTATTGTTCCTGCTCAGGAAATAGGGCTTTTTTCTCAGGTTCATATTCTGAATAGTCAGGATAAATTTGTAGATTTTTCTTCAAAAGAAATAGTATTGGATATTGATATAGATTTATTTATAGAAGGTATGAATCATTTTCCTGATAATATTAAACTTGATAAAATAAATGACTATTTCAAATATGCAAAAATAATTACAATTGCTACAAGTCCCTTTTTTATAGAACAAAATAAAGCAATTAATATCGTTAAAAAAATATTAGGATAGTGTATGATTTACTATAAATCTTTGTTATAATGAAACCTAAATTGACTCAATTAAGGTGAAAGATGAAAGATACTATTGGATATAGAAAAAAGACAATTTATAAATTTTTATTATTACTTACTATTGCTTCTGCTGTTGGTTTTCAAGGCTGGAGGACTCTTTTTAATAATTTTGCTGTTGATGAGGTTGGTGTTGATGGATTCTGGATGGGAGTTATACAGTCCATTAGAGAGGTTCCGGGCTTTTTAGCCTTACTTGTTGTTTTTATTCTTCTAATTATTAAAGAGCATAGATTGTCTTCTGTTTCTGTTATGATATTGGGTTTTGGTATTGCAATTGTAGGGCTTTTTCCCTCTAATCTTGGTTTGATATTTACAACTCTGATAATGTCAACTGGTTTTCATTATTTTGAAACGACAAATCAGTCCTTGACTCTTCAACATTTTGATAAGAGGACAGCAGTAACGGTACTTGGCAGGCTTAAAAGTATCGGAGCACTTGCAAATATTGGCATTGGTATATCTATCTGGGTTCTAAGCTCTTATTTTTCTCTTACAATTCTTTTTGTTTTAATTGGTATAATTGTAATAATTATGGCATCAAGATCTTTTTTTATTGACCCCTCTGATGCTGATTTACCTTCACAACATAAAAAAATGATTTTGAAAAAAGAGTATTTTTTGTTTTATTTTTTGAATTTTTTATCGGGTGCAAGGAGGCAGATATTTGTTGTTTTTGCCGTTTTTCTTCTTGTTGATAATAATCATTTTGGTTTTTCAGTACAATTAATTTCCATACTCTTTATTGTAAATAATATAATTAATTATTTCTTTACGCCTCTAATTGCAAAAGGGATAAATAAATTTGGAGAGAGAAAGGTTCTTTCACTTGAATATGGAAGCCTCATTTTAATATTCATTGCCTATGCCTATGTGAAAAGTCCATTACTGGTAGGGGTTTTATATGTACTGGATCATATTTTTTTTAATTTCTCAATGGGAATAAAAACTTTTTTTCAAAAGACTGCCGATCCTAAGGATATTGCACCGTCTATGGCAGTAAGTTTTACAATTAATCATCTTACCGCAGTATTCTTTCCCTTTCTTGGTGGTGTATTATGGCTTATTGATTTTAAAATCCCGTTTTTAATTGGAGCCTTTTTAAGTATTATCTCATTAATAGCAGTTCAGTTCATAAAAATAGAAAAAAACTGATTTGGCATAGTTATAAGTCAAAACAAAAATTAGCATATTGACTAAGACCTTGAAAAGGATTAAAATATTGATATGGAAAAGATTAAAGGAACTACAGTTATATGTGTAAAACATAAAGGTAAGGTTGTTATTGGCTCAGATGGTCAGGTATCCCTTCAGCATACAGTATTAAAACATACGGCAAGAAAGGTCAGGCGTTTATATAATAAAAAAGTAATCGCAGGTTTTGCAGGTTCTACTTCAGATGCATTTTCATTATTTGGAAGATTTGAGGCTAAACTTGAAGAGTATAATGGTAATATTTCAAGGGCTGCAATTGAGCTGTCAAAGGATTGGAGAACAGATAAGATATTGAGAAGGTTAGAAGCAATGTTAATAGTTGCTAATGATGAAAAGCTCTATATTCTCTCTGGCTCAGGAGATGTTATTGAACCTGATGAAGATATTCTCGCAATTGGTTCAGGTGGAGCTTATGCACAGTCTGCGGCACTTGCATTGAAAAGGTTTTCTAATCTTGATGCAAAAACAATTGTTGAAAAATCTTTAGAGATTGCAGCTGGTATCTGTATATATACAAATAATCATTTCACAATTGAGGAATTATAATGACAAAAAAATTAAAAAAAAATGAAAACATTTTGGATAATATTGATTTAACACCAAAGGAAATAGTTTCCGAATTAGATAAATATATTATTGGACAAAAAAATGCTAAAAAGGCTGTAGCTATTGCCTTGAGGAACAGGTATAGAAGACAGCAATTACCTAAAGAAATTGCCGAGGATATAATACCAAAAAATATTTTGATGATTGGGCCTACTGGAGTTGGTAAAACTGAAATAGCAAGAAGATTGGCTAAGTTGACAAAATCACCATTTATTAAGGTTGAGGCTTCAAAATTTACTGAAGTTGGATATGTTGGTCGTGATG
>JAOZTV010000406.1 GCA_029939015.1 Candidatus Aminicenantota bacterium | reverse complement strand
CACGATCAATACCAATAACTTTAACATCTAATTTTTGTCCCAAAGTATAGTTCATCTCTTCAATATTTTTAATTCTTTTATTTGAAATTTCAGAAATATGCAATAAACCAGTTGACCCTGGTATGAGTTCAACAAAAACACCATAAGCTTCTATTCTTGTAATCTTACCAGCATAAACCTTATCGACTTCAATAGATGCTGTTATTTCCTCAATTCTTGCAATAGTTTTCTGACCAATTTCCATATTTGGAGCAGCAACTGTTACCTTACCCTCATCATCAGTATTAATCTTTGCTCCAAAGGTAGCAACAAGTTCTTTAATATTCTTTCCACCTGGACCAATTAAATCCCTGATTTTGTCTTTTTTAATCTGTATAGTAAGAATAACAGGAGCAAATTCAGAAACATCTTCGTTTGGAGCAGAAATTGCTTCTTCCATTTTATCAAGAATAAATAATCTTGCTTTTTTTGCATCATCAAGAGTCTTGGTAATGATTTCATCGTCAAGTCCATCAATCTTAATATCTAACTGTACAGCTGTAATACCTTTTCTTGTTCCTGTGATTTTAAAATCCATATCTCCAAAATGATCTTCATAACCGGCGATATCAGTTAAAACTGCAAATTCATTGCCTTCTTTCACAAGCCCCATTGCAATACCTGAAACAGGGGACTTAATTGGAACACCTGCATCCATTAGAGCTAATGTACCACCACAAACAGTAGCCATTGAAGAAGATCCGTTTGATTCCATGATATCTGATACAAGTCTTACTGTATAAGGAAATTCCTCTTCGGTCGGAAATACATTTTTTAAGCCTTTCTCAGCAAGGTTTCCATGTCCAACTTCTCTTCTACCAGTTCCTCTTAAAAAACTAACCTCTCCGACTGAATATGGAGGAAAATTATAATGAAGCATAAATTTCTTGAGTTTTCCACTTGTTGATATTGTATCAATTCTTTGTGCATCATCTTCAGCACCAAGTGTAACAGTTGCAAGTGCCTGTGTTTCACCACGTGTAAATACAGCTGAACCATGAACTCTCGGTAATACTCCTAATTCAATACTAATATCTCTAATTTCATCAAGTGCCCTTCCATCATTTCTTTTCTTATCTTTTATTAATGTTTCTCTAAAAGTTTCATATTCAAATTTATGAAGTATTTTTTTATATTTTGCAATTTTTGAATCATCAACTCCATCAAGAGTTTTATCTTTAATGGCTTTTAATTTTGATTTTCTTAAATCTCTATCTATAGTATAAACAGCATCATTTATTTCAGATTTAATTTTAGGTTCTAATTCATTATATATTTCATCAAGTTCTACATCTTTTTCAATAACCAGTTTATCAGTATTAATCAATTCTTCTTGAGCTGTACAAATATCAATAATTATTTCTTTACCAAAAACAAGACATTCTTTCAATTCATCTTCGCTAAATTCTTTGCCACCAGCTTCAAGCATTACAATTTCATTTGCTGTACCTGCAATTTGAACTGTCATGTCCATCTCGCCAATAATATCTTCGCCAGGATTGATTACAAACTCTCCATCTTTTCTTCCAACTTTAACAGCACCAACAGGTGTTGAAAAAGGAATTGTTGAAGATAATAAGGCTGCTGATGCGGATATTATGCCCAGTGAATCATAATCAACAGAAAAATCTGCTGAAATAAGATTTGATATTATCTGTGTTTCGTTATTAAACTCTTCAGGAAATAATGGTCTTATTGGTCTATCAATCAATCTTGACATCAATACTTCTCTTTCAGAAGGTTTACCCTCTCTTTTAAAAAATCCACCAGGAATTTTTCCCGCTGCATAATTATTCTCTCTGAAGTCAACCATTAAAGGGAAAAAATCCTGTCCCTCTCTAACTTCATCTTTCATATTTGCTGTTGCCAGGATTATATTATCCTTATATGTTACAACTGCCGAACCATTTGATTGCTTAGCCCATCTTTTTGTTTCTATTTTTATAGAATGGTCTCCTACATTTATATTAATTGTTTTTTTCATCTACTTCTCCTTTACGTACTTTCAAATTAATTTTAGTGCTGAATTGGAATTTTCCAGAATTTTCAGCACATTGATTTTTTTTGGTTATTTTCTTAAACCAAGTTCCTTTAACATTTTTTGGTAACTTAAAAAATTTTCACTTTTTAAATAGGTCAATAATTTTCTTCTTCTTGAAACAAGTCCTAATAATCCTCTTCTTGAATGATGATCTTTTTTATTTACTTTAAAATGCTCAGTAAGATTTTTAATTCTTGTTGTTAAAATTGATATCTGCACTTCTGGTGACCCTGTGTCTTTGTGATCCCGTTGAAATTTCGAAATCAAATTTTGTTTGTCTTCACTTGTAATACTCACATTTCCTCCTATATTTTTAAACCTAAATCGTACAATTTTTTAATGAAAATCACAATTTAGATTGAAATGATTTTATATTGTACCAAAAACATTGATATTTGTAAATATATCTTTACCTAAAATCATACGATTGACAACGTTTCTATATTTGAGTAGTATTTAACTTGATAACAAAGGAGCAAAAAATGATTTTTTTTAAAAAAAACCTTATTATGTTTATTATTATTTTATTTCTGACATCATACACTCTTTTTCCTCAAAAAGCTGATATGATTATTT
>JAOZTV010000105.1 GCA_029939015.1 Candidatus Aminicenantota bacterium | reverse complement strand
AGTCTTATTTGGATCAATTCAATTCTCGTTTACTGCTTATTTTAATTTTTAAACTATCTTTTCTTATTTTATTTATTTCAACGATTTTACCTTTATTATCTATTGTGACCTCAACACCAGTTTTTTTATTAAAAGTTTCTCCTCTTATAAAAAACCATTTTTTTCCTTTCTGATAATATTTTTTATGTTTTTTATCAAAATGACCTAATGGAAAAAGAATATCTAAAACATCTTGAAAAGACTTTGCTGTTTTTGAATTTAATATGAAGTTTTTTTTTATTATTTTTGTCATATCTGATATTTCTTTGAAAAGTGAAAATTCATCTTTATTATTTTTTACAGCCTTTATGTTTTCGGTTGATTTCATACTTCCAGTTTCATCTTTTTCTACTGTAATAATTGCAATATTATAAAATATTGCATCAAAGACAAGTCCTAATTCTTTTGATATTAGGATGTTTTTGTTAGTTGTAATATTTTTGCTCAAAAGTTTTTTAATAGTCTTCCTGTCTTTTAGACTAACCATTTGCTTTTTTTCATAAATAGGGTTTTTAAAATTAAATATAAGAAGCTTCCCTTTTTTTGAAAATTGTTTTACAAGGAAAAATTCATTATTGATTACTGAAATATCTATAATTGTTTCATACTCAACAAGTTCCTCAATATTTTTTTTCAAATCAGGTTTTGTTGTTAATAAAACCATTGGTTTTACTTTTGTAATTGGTGATGATAGGTTTTTGAATTTATCATCATTTAAAATCATACGAGGAGTCTCGTTTTCTTCGGGCTTTTCTGATGAATAGACAAAATCTGGTTGGAATTTGCCAATTTTTGTGAGTTTATAATTATCTGTAAAATCACAATAATAAAGAGGAAGTAATTTTTCGTTAATTTCTTTTACAAGAGCAATTCCTTTTTTATCAAATCTAAAAATCATTCTCATGTCATTTTTTGTTACCGCTGTTTCAAATTTTAAAGTTTTTAAATTAAATATTTGTGTGCTACTCCTATTTTTTTTTGCAATCACGAGATTGTCATTTATAAGAAATAAATGTCTTGGTATTGCAATAGTTTCCTTTGTTTTAATTAAGTTTTTTACTATTCCTGTATTTATATTGATTTTATTGATAATAGTTTTTGCAAGCCTTTTTTTTCTGTCAATAACTTTAAATGACACGTGATAAATGTGCTTGCCATTTTTTGAAATAATAATATTATCCAGCATACCAAACTCAATCTGTATTTTTTTTGAAGATATTATCTTTCCTGTTTTCAAGTCTCTAATGACCAAATTATTTTTTTCAAGACTTATTAAGTTATTATTAATATTTGTATAGATACATTCGTTGATTGAATAAAGAGCATAATTTATCTGCTTATTATGCTTTTTATAAACATCTATGTCCACATAAGAAGAAAACTCAAACAATTCATTCTGAATTTTTTCAAGTTCAATAGTGTTTTCATTTAAACTTTTTTTCAATGACTCTTTAATATATTTTGATAAACCTTCTTTCTCTGAGAGAATAATAAACTCTCCGAACTTAGTTTTAAGTATGGTTTTCTCACTAAAAATAGCATTTTTGATATTGATTATCTTCACTTTTATAATCGAACCATCGATAATTTTGGATAAATTTTCAGATTTAAAGAGTGAATACTCATATATTGTATTTTTTTCAATTAATTCATCGAGTCCAATGATATCTTTCTCATTAATCTTAGTATTTGCACTTAATTGAGCAACATAGATAGTTAATAATACGGATATAAACAATAATAGTCTAAATTTCATTTCTTAATTCTCCTTTTATATATTACCTAAACTGGCACAGCCAGAACCAAAATTATATAGGCAAGCCCCTGTATACTTAAACGCAAGTCCTGACAAAAAAACACAAATAGTATTGCTAGGTACCTAAATAGTTAATTGATTTTATTTTCAAGATTAAACACTATGGTAGATATTGATAATTACTAAAGCAAGTGCTTTGCACTTACTTTAGTAGTTGTGTTTTAAAGATTATAAAAAGTTTTATCCCCTTTATAAACTGCTGTATTGCCTAAGCTTTCTTCAATTCTTAATAATTGATTATATTTCGCAATTCTTTCACTTCTTGATGTTGAACCTGTTTTTATCTGACCTGTTGACATTGCAACAGCAAGGTCTGCGATAAATGTATCTTCTGTTTCACCTGATCTATGAGATACAACTGCTGTAAACCCACTCTTTTGAGCGAGTTTGATTGTTTCAATTGTTTCTGTAACAGTTCCAATCTGGTTTAACTTAATGAGTATTGAGTTTGTGATACCCATATCAATACCTTTCTGGAGTCTTTCAATATTTGTTACAAAAAGGTCATCTCCAACAAGTTGGATTTTATCTCCAAGTTTTTCAGTCATTAATTTCCAACCATCCCAGTCGTCTTCTGCAAGTCCATCTTCAATTGAAATAATTGGAAATTTTTCAACAAGTTTAGCATAAAAATCTACCATTTCAGCTGATGTTAATTTTTCACCTGTTGATTTTTTGAATACATATTTACCATCTTCGTAAAATTCTGATGCTGCCGGATCCATTGCGATTTTAATGTCTTTACCAGGTTTATAGTTAGCTTTCTCTATTGCTTCAACGATAACTTCAAGTGCCTCTTCGTTTGACTTAAGATTTGGAGCAAATCCACCTTCGTCTCCAACCGCAGTACTATATCCCTTTGCTTTTAAAACAGATTTTAGAGTATGGAATATTTCTGCACTCATTCTTAAACCTTCTTTAAAACAACAGGCTCCAACAGGCATTATCATAAATTCCTGAAGATCAACACTATTATCAGCGTGTGAACCACCGTTAATAATATTAAACATTGGTACAGGTAGCTCAAAAGCTCCAATTCCACCAATATATCTGTAAAGAGGCAGTTCGCTATACGCTGCTGCTGCTCTACAAATTGCCATTGATACTCCAAGCATTGCATTTGCTCCAAGTCTGGATTTTCCACTTGTACCGTCTAGTTTAATCAGGATTTCATCCATTGCTTTCTGGTCCATAACTGAAAGTCCTATTAATGCATCGGCAATCTCTGTATTAATATTCTCAACCGCTTTTAAAACACCCTTGCCCAAATATCTGCTTTTATCACCATCTCTTAACTCTAATGCTTCATGAGTTCCTGTTGAGGCACCGGATGGTACACAAGCTGTAACAGAAATACCTGATTCGAGTGTTAGCGAAACTTCAACTGTAGGATTTCCTCTGGAATCGAGTATTTCTCTCCCTATAATTTCTTCAATATACATATTATACTCTTTTATAAGGTCGCTATTCTATGCTTTAGCGGTTTTTTTTTTAGGTGCAGCTTTTGTTTCTACTACAACTTCTTCTTTGTTTAAAAGACCTTTGATCTGTTCAAAACCTTTATCCATAGTGTCTTTAATCTGATCATAACTTTTTTGTGCATAATCATTCGCTTTATCATAGCCATCCTTAACATTTACAGATGCTTTATCATAAACGTCTTTTACCTGTTCTCTTGTATCTTTTCCAGCCTGTGGTGCAAAGAGTAATCCTAATCCTGCTCCAATTGCTGCCCCTGTTAAAAAACCTAACATTAATCCTAAACTACTTCTTTCATCTGACATTTATTTGCCTCCTTTATATTTTTTTAATAAACTTATTCCAAATTTAATTATTGGTATCATAGACATTAAGCCTGCTGATTTTGCTATCATACTTTTATTTATGTGTTCAATTGAATTTGATACAGTATCAACTATTCTTTTTGATGACTCCATCATTGCGTCTGCCTTATCTATTTCCACATTAACCTTTTCAACAGTTGACTGTAAGTTTTTAGTTAATTCTCTTGCTTCACTGGATGTTTTTTCCAAATCTGTAAGCAGTAATTTCAGTTGATTTATCATAGGGACTAAAGATAGAACTAAAACCAGAAAACCTACCGAAACGATTATTGATACGATAAACACTATTACCATTGTTGTACTCATTTTTTAATTTTCTCCTCTATACTTATTATAATGTGTGAAAATTATATGTCAACAAAAATCAGGAAAATATTTTATTTTTTTGAATAAACAGTCCTTAACCTTTTATGTCAAGAGTTTCTCCAAGGATTTCGTCCATTACTTTAATCCCTTTAATATTTGCTTCATAGGCAACAGAACCAATTATTTGAGCAACCATCTCCTCTGCAATATTTGTGCTAGAGCCTTCTCTGACTCCTGAGACAATGGATGAAGTATTCGATATTACAGGATCTTCTCTAACAGGGGAAAAGTATCCACCTGAAACTTTTAATAAGTCCTGTTTCCCATTGAAATTATATACATCGATTTTACCTACCTGTTCACCACCCTGAAATACTGAACCGTCTTTATTAATAGCAAAAGGCTGGTTTGCATCAAGTTTGAAATCAACATCAAGCTTCTTCCCTTTTGAGTCAACAATCTCACCTTCGGCATTTAGTGAAAAATCTCCTTTACGTGAGTAAAGAGAACTTCCATTTTCATCCTTTAGTTTAAAAAAGCCATCTCCCTCTATTCCAAGATCAAGATTTTGACCTGTAAATTGGAATGAAGAGACTGAAAAATTTGTTGAGCCAGTCAAAGAATTTGTTGCCTTAAAGCCCTTTGTATTAAGGTTGGCAACATTATGACCACTTCTATTTATAATGTTTTGAGAATTCTGTAAGCCATTAAAAAAAACATTTAGATTAACGCCCATACTTCTCCCCCTTTTCTCTATACACTTTTTATATCGGAGTTTTAATCTAAAACTTGAATATTTTGTTTATCAACCCATAAACCAATGACTATGATATTTGGATATTTGCTTTTAATATATTTTACTGCTTCTCTGGTGTGATTGTCCTGTTCTTCATCAGTTGCGGGATTTCCTGCACAGTCGTAATGTCCAACTATTGCAATACCAACGGAGCCATGTTTGTTTACCGATATATCTATACGTTTGGCAATAGAGTTTAAATAATTTATGTCTTTATGTTCTGCCAATATGAGATTTGGACCAGGCTCTGTTATTGAATCAACGTACTTAACATCAAAATATTTTTGAAGATATTCAATTACTGGTACTTGAACCCTGCCATCCATACAATTTATTACTGTACAAAAACTCATGTTTCCCTCCTAATGATAATTTAATATTTAAACTCAAAAAATATTTAAAGTCAAGAAATGTAAATTCAGGAATTTTTCGAATTAATTTGGTATAATATAAGATTATGAAAAAATCTTTACCTGTAGAAGCTTTTCAAAATGAAATTGAAAAGCTTATTAAAAATAATACTGTAATTATTCTCACCGCTGAAACTGGTGCGGGAAAATCAACAATGGTTCCATTCTGGATGTGGCAGAAAGGACTTTCTGTAGTAGTAACTCAGCCAAGACGAATTGCAGCCAGATCTCTTGCTACCTATCTTGCTAAAAAAAATAATATTGAACTTGGAAGTAAAATTGGATATCAAACTGGATTTGAGAGAAAAATGTCTAAAGACACAAGTCTTCTCTTTGTCACTGATGGCGTACAGATGGTCAAAGAGGTTAAGGGTGGCAAACACTATGACATCCTGATGATCGATGAGATACATGAATGGAACTTAAATCAGGAAGTATTGATAGGGCTTGTAAAGAAAAAGATAAATTCCGGGTTTTTTAAGAAAAATAAAAAAAAAATTGTTATTATGAGTGCTACATTGCAGGCAAAGCAGTTATCACATTTTTTAAATGATGCACCAATAATAGAAATCCCCGGTAGAGGTTATCCTGTTACAATGCATAATCATCATAAGGATTTTATGCTTTCTGATTGTGTGGAAATGGTTAAGGCAAATAGAAATGCCTTGGTTTTTCAACCGGGCAAAAAAGAAATTTCTGATTTTATTGAAATGTTGAAGGAGTCATTGAGGATAGATAAATTAAAAGCAAAAATCCTTCCCCTGCATTCTGAGATTTCTTCAAAGGAGCAGGGAGAGGTATTTAATCATTTTAAAGTACCAAAGATAGTTATTGCAACAGATATTGCTCAGACAAGTATTACTATTGATGATATTGATTCTGTTATTGATACAGGATTAAAAAAAGAGGTAAGAACCAAAAGGGGTGTTGAGGGACTTTTTCTGACAGATATTTCTGAATCAGAGTGTAAACAGAGGGCAGGAAGAGCAGGAAGAGTTAAGAGTGGACAATATCTTCTGTGCTCAGAGCTTGATATTAGAGACAGAATTAGCTTTCCCGAGCCTGAGATTCGACGATTAAATTTAGAGTCTGTTATTCTAAGATTAATTAAATGGAAAATATCCCCACTTGGTTTTACCTTTTTTCATTCGCCAAAGAAAAACCTAATAATGCGTGCTATTTCGAGATTAAAAATCTTTGGAGCAATAGACGATAATGAGCAAATAACAGAAGACGGGGAAATTATGGCAGAATTACCCGTTTCAATAAGAAGTTCAAGGATGATGATCGAGGCAAGAGAGGGTGGAAAAAAAGTATTGGAGGAAATACTGAAAGTTATTGCAATACTTGAGGTTAAGGGTATTGGCTCACAAGATTTTACTGGAGAAAAAATTTATGAAGAAGAATTAAGATCAGATCTTTTAAATCATCTTGCTCTCTGGAATTCTCCGAAATTGCAAAAAAAACTTGTAAATTATAAGAAATTATTTCTTGCAAAGGAGATATTTAAAGAATTAAAAAAAAGAATTAAAATAGATACAATAACTGATAAGAAAAATAAATCTGATAAAACAAATATGGATGTTCTACTCAGATCAATTATTTCTGCTTTTCCTGATTATGTTTATAAAAAAGCGGCTGATTCAACCTATGTACTTGGAGAAGATGAAAATGAAAGGCAATTGGATAACCGTTCAATTCTAAATAATGATAAACCGGATATGTTGACAGGGCTACCATTTGACCTGACTATCAACTGGGAGAACAGGGAAACAGGAGAGGCAGAAAAAAAAACATTAGCTTTGCTCTCATTTACTACAGAAATATCCTTAAAACAGCTTGATAGGTTAAATCCTTTTTCTTATAAAAGACATTCAGAACCATATATAAAAGACAATTTATTGCTTATAAAAGATACTCTATTTTTTGGAGGAGAAATAATTTCAGTTTATGACAGGGATCCTGACTGGAATGATAAAAAATATAAAAAAGAAATAATTGGAATTGTCTATGACTGGCTAAAAAACAATATATCAAATTTGAAATTATTAGAGGCTAAATATAAGAAAATTGAAGAAGATTTTAATAAGTGTGAGGCTGTACTTAAAGAGAATAAAACTAAGCTGAAATCATTTAGTATTTATTGGGAAGAATATATTAGAAGAATAATTAGAGAAAGCTTGAAAACATACGATTTGAATATGTTTTTTAGTTTTAGTGCAATTTTTACAAATCTATCGATTAAAGATGTAATGCCAAAATGGATTATTAAGCAATTAATTATAAGGAAATATCCTGATAATATCCTTTTAGGTGAACAAAATATAAAAATTATATATAATAACGGTATCCCCTTAGTTAAAATAAGTTTTGAACAATTTGAATTAATGAAAAAAGACGATATGGTGCTTTATTCTGGAGCGAGTTTATGCTTGCAACTTCAAAATAAGAAGTATAATAAATGGGAAGATGCTCTTCTTTACTATAATAAATGGAAAAGAGCAGATGTTTTTAAAAAAAAATGGAAGAAGAACAAAAAAGAAATAAAAGTTATGGAAGATGTCATTGATATTCCATTCCCACATGCTTTTGAAGGTGGCTATGGTCTCAATAAAGAAAAATTTATCTTTTTTGCTGTGCCTGAAATTATAGACAAGAAAGGATATCTCATTCATTTCAATGATGAGCAGAAGGCGATAGATAATTTTGAAAATACCAGAACTATTTGGGAAAAATATGTAAGAGATTATAAAAACAGTAAAATTGAAGATATATTTAAAGGAAAAGGGTGGAAAATAAAAACATGAGTATAATAAAAAAAGAAAGGTCAGAGAGTGATTTTCACTGTCATTTAGACATGAAACAATTTTCAGAGGACGTAGGGTCAATTATAAATGATTTTTTCGTAGAAAGTTCAGGTTACCTTATAAGTGTCGCAGACCCTTATGAGGAAAATTCGTATGATAGAACAAGGAAAATTTTAAATCTAAATGAAAATATCTATGCTATGACAGCAGCTCACCCCCATAATGCAGATAATTATTCAAATGAAATTGAAAAGAGAATTATTGAATTTCTTGATAATGACAAAGTAATTGCAGTTGGAGAATGTGGCTTGGATTTTTTCTATAATTTGTCAAAAAAAGATAAACAGGTTGAAGTATTTAGAAGACAAATCGCAATTGCAAGAGAAAGAAATTTATCATTGACAATTCATTCAAGAGAGGCAGAAGAGTTGGTTTTAAAAATTCTAAAAGAAGAAAAATTTTGCCAACCTGTAGTATTTCACTGCTATACAGGAAATATGGAATATGCAAAAGAAATATTACAGAGAGGATATTATATTTCTTTTTCAGGAATTGTAACATTTAATCAAAAAAAAACTGATTATTTAAGAGAGATTGCAAAGATAGTACCGCTTGATAGAATTTTTACAGAAACCGACTCCCCATATTTAGCTCCTGAGCCACAAAGAGGTAAGACAAATACGCCCTTATTTGTAAAATATGTAGCAGAAAAAATTGCCGAAATAAAAAACATTTCATTGGAAACTTTAAATAAAGCAGTCAAAGAAAACATTGAGAGGTTGATATAAAAAAGAAGCATAGGACATAGATAAACAAAAATGACCTAAAAACCGTACAATAATAGTTGCAATTAAAATATAAAAGTGGTATTAAAATTGCATATGTATATTAGGAGGATAAAATGAAAAAATTATTTATTATTATATTTATTATTATAAGTCTTGGGCTTGGAACTCAATTCGGAAAAAGTATTATATTCAGAGGCGGTCTTCAACAGTTTAATATGGAGTCAGATCTTTGGGAAGTAAATATGGAAAACCTCGCATTAAATAAAACAGATATACAGGGTGCTTATTATGGTATAGGATATGAGTTTTTTTTAAACAAAGCAATTTCTATTGACCTTGAAGTGGGAACATATAAAAAAACTCGCAACACAATGTATAAGGATTTTACATTTGCTGATGATAGTCCAATATATCAGAGTTTGAGTTTAAATGTAAATTCTATTGAGGCAAATGTCAATTTATTGCCAATTGGATATAGAAGAAATATATATCCCTATCTTAGTGTTGGAGGTGGTATATATATTTGGACTTATGAGCAGTGGGGCAATTTTATCAATTTTGTAGATGATTCGGTTAGTGAGGGTTATGCAAATACTCAGACTATATCTTTTGGAGCGAATGCAAAAGCCGGAATAGTTGTCAGAGCAGGTAGAACCCTAGGTTTTTCATTTGAGGCTAAATATAGATATTTAAAAGGAAATCTGTCATCAGATTTTGAAGACTTTGAACCTTTAGACCTTAGTGGATTAACATTTAGTCTGGGTATCCATTT
>JAOZTV010000104.1:5413-9591 GCA_029939015.1 Candidatus Aminicenantota bacterium | reverse complement strand
ATCATTTCCATATCTTCTCCGAAATCTGAAGTTCGTTTAACAATAGTTATTTTATTGCCCTTTGGTATCAAGGCAGTAGCAATGTCAACGCCGGTCAGACCACCACCTAAAATCATAACATTTTTATTAATAGGTAGATTTTCCTCTAATAAAATTTCTGCCCAATAGAAATTATTCAGCCCATCAATTTTTGGAATAGACGGTTTAGAGCCTGTTGCCAATACCACAGCATCATATTTTTCTATGTCTTCATATTCTGTGATTTCTTTGAAAGAAACCTTAATTCCAAGAGATTTAATTTCACTTTTATAATAAGGTATTAATTTATTCATTGATTGTTTATTTGGTGTAAGATGGGCATAAACAAATTGTCCACCCATTTTCCCTTTTTCATAAAGGGCAACTTCATGTCCTCGTTTTTTCAAAATAATAGCAGCTTTCATTCCAGCCAGTCCACCTCCAACAACAGCTATTCTTTGTAGTTTTTCTGCATTGGGAAATGATTCTATTTCCTTATTGACTTCAGGATTTACCAAACATTGCAAACCTTTTCCTGCTTTTACACCCCCAAGGCAACCCTGGGCACAGGCTAAACATGGGATAATATTTCCCTTGATTTCTCCAAAATATTTGCCCATAAAATGCGGATCAGCAACTATTGCTCTGCCAATTGCAATAAAATCTGCTATTTTACTATTATTTATTTTTTCAATATCTTCAATTGCATTAATCTGACCAACGGCTATAATTGGAACCTCACATTTATCTTTGATTTTTTTTGCCATATCCCAGGTTTTTCCTTTTGGAACAAACATATGCTGAAAATACCAGGGTGGAGTAGAGCATATAGTTCCTGCGGAGACATGTATGGCTGCAATTCCTTCACTTTCAAGTATATTTGCAAATTTGATCATATCTGTAAGTTTTATGCCATTTTCTGTCATCTCATCCCCACTAATTCTTGCTATAAGCGGAATTCTAACAGCTTTTTTTACTGCTTTCATAACCTGTAGAGGAAATTTAATTCTATTACTGAAATCTCCACCGTATTCATCGTCTCTATTATTCACGGCAGGAGATATAAATTGGGCAAATAAATACCCATGTCCAAACTGCAATTCAATGATATCAAAGCCTGCTTTTTCTGCTCTAACAGAAGCATCAGTAAAAAGTTTTGTGATCTTATTTAGACCTGTTTTATCTAGTTGCTTCGGTACTGCTCCACCATTTTCACAGGCTTGATCAGTAGATGAAACATGATAATTTCCAGGTAGTTTTGGATTAGCCATTCTTCCGGGATGATTCAGGTGGGCAATAGCTTTTGCTCCTCCTGTATGAATAGTTTTTGTTAATTTTAACAAACCTTCAATTTTATCATCATCGTCTATCCCTATTTGTGTGGGAATTTCTCTTATTCCTTTATCAAGGTAGATTGGTTCAGGGGTAACTCCGCCAATGTATCTGGATCTTTCTTTATAGAAATTAAGATGCCTCTGATTTATCTTTCCATCTTCACTGTATCCTAATTTAATAGGTGCAAAAATAAAATTATTTTTCAAATTTAACATTCTACCTCCTTTAAGTAATAATTATAGTGCACATAAGACCATAAATCAACTATTTTTCATTTTATTTATTTTATGAGACATATTTCGTATATTACTGCATTACTGAGCATAACAAAAAATATATTTTATAAAAAATATTTATTTTTGTTGCTTTATTGAACATATGTTCATATAATAGTATAGAAGTGCAATTACAAGTAGCACTATATTAATAAAAAAAAGGAGGTGTAATATGCCAGGAGGAGACAGAACAGGTCCTATGGGACAGGGTTCCATGACTGGACGAAGATTAGGCTTTTGTGCCGATAATTATCGACCAAGAGGAGGATTTCAACAATTTGGAGGTGGATTTGGACGAGGAAGAGGAATGGGTTTTAGAGGGTCATTACCAAGATTTCCTGAATCATATCAGGAAACATATTCCGCTGAAAATGAAGTAGAAATTCTTTACAGGCAGGCAAAAGATTTAAAGGAAACTTTGAACCGAGTAGAAGAACGTCTAGCTCAACTTGAAAAAAAGCCAACTGAAGCAGATAAGGAATAAATCGGAGAGAGGGAGACTTATTATGAATAACAAACAGGACATAAGATTGGATGAATCTCTGCCTGTATATGAAGCTGAAATCATTGAGGAAAACGACAGAAATGAAGTTGAAACATTTGAATCAGCCAAACCACTTGTAAGAAAAACTTCAATTGTGCAAAAAATTAGTAAAGCAGTAGGGGCAATTGCGGCCGTTGCAGGGATATTATCAGAGTTCAAACAATATCTGCCGTATCTGCCTTCAAAAAAAGATGAAAGTCAAACTAATAAGAAACAAAGAAGGCGTATGAGATCAAGAGGATAGCATAGTTTTCGTATAGGCTTCTAGTACTGCTGGGCGTAAGTCCGTACACAATTTTTTTTTCTTTGGAAGTGAGGCTTTAGCCTCGCCAATTACTAACAAAATATATTACTTAGAGAGGGCTAAAGTCTCACTTCCATAGCTGGTAGTATTTATGCTTAATGGTATTAGGTAAATATCTCTTGTTTTACCGAAGCAGTTCCTTTAATTTCATCCAGAGTTTCCTTTAAAACCGGGATAATATTATCTCTTATGTCACCCATAACAAGAAGGTACATAAGGTCTTGTCCAACCTTTAGATTTTTCCCTTCTTTTATATCTACCAGAATTTCAATGATTCCTTTCTTTTTTTTATTCTTATCGATGATATCTTTAACTTTTTGATGATTAACACTTATAGATAAACTTTCTACACTTTTACCATCCCGTGAATGGTTACGCACTACACCATTATGGATCAGAATCATGCCTGAATCATGATACTTGGGATGATTTTTCAAGCTATTCAACATTTTTTGTAAATTCACTTTATATCCTCCTCATAGTCTCTTTTTTTACAATTTAACTTAATGATATATATAATACTCAAGCTGATGATCATTGATACCATTAAAAATGTTATAGTATAGCCTAAAATAGAAATAAAAAAACCTGCGATTAGAGGAAAAATAGTAGGCAATATATTTCCTGCCCCTGATATACCAGTATAAACAGCTCTGTTTTCATTGTCTGAAATTTCTACCAGAACTCCATCCTTAGAGATCTTAAATACGGTTATTAAAACTCCAGTTAGAAAAAAAATAAATTTGTAAATAAATATATTATTACTGAACGCCAAGCTTAAGACCGGGAGAAAGATTCCTAATGTTAAACTAAAATATAAAAGTTTTTTATATTCAAAGTTTTTAGATCTTTTATAAAGAACAAGGCTGGCAATCATCATTCCAATAATCTTATAAAGGAGAAAATCTCCGATCAAATTATTGCTCAATCCAAAACTCTTATTAGCATAAAGAATTATAAAAGGTATAAAACCTATACTAAGACCTAAATAATTAATGATATATAAATAGTTTTTCAGATTAGAATTATTAGCAATCTCTTTTGGTATTGTTTGTAAATATTCTTTGAAACTACGTGTCTTTCTGATTCTTGTAGGAATTTCGTTAATTTTCCAAAATCCAATAGAAGCAATAAACAAAAGTATCCCAGCTGCCATGAATAAAATAGCATAATTTTCAGGATATGAAAAATCCTTTAATATTTTTTTTACTGCAATTGCTGAGAGAATGATTCCTATACTGCTAATTGATTGCTTTAAAGAGAAAAATTTTTTACGCTTTTCCTGTAGGATCGACTTTCCCATTATATCTACATAGGATATATTTGCATAAGAACCACTGAAGGAAAATATAGATATCAAAATAAAAATTGAAAATATGAGTGATGTATTTGCAAGTGCTTCAGATATAAATATCATTAAACTTAAAAACAATAAGGCAATGACCCTTAAATTCACACCTAAGATAAGTGATTTTTTTTTATGTTCTTTGTTTGATAAAAAACCTGCAAATACAATTTGTACAAGCCCACTGCCTCCTATCATAATTGAAGTTAAAAGTCCTAGTAAAATGGAACCGCCTCCAGCTTTTATAAGAATGGATGGGATTATAGTATGCACATCCATAAAATTGGAAGCTAAGGATAGAAAAATCCCATGCCAAATAAAGGCAGTAAAATTTACCTTTGAAATTTTTTTAGTCAA
>JAOZTV010000104.1:0-5313 GCA_029939015.1 Candidatus Aminicenantota bacterium | reverse complement strand
ATAAAGATAGATGTTTTCTTTCTTCACCTTTTTTCCATTCATCATGTATAGTATTAATATTTGCATGTATTTTATTAATTACATCTTTTATCTTATTTTCTTTAACTATAATACAGACAAATTTTTTCCTGATTCTCTTAATATTTGGACCAAAAACTCTTGAAACGACTATACTTACGTTTTCTTTTAGTAATAATCCACTTATTCCCTTTGCTTTCTTAGGATCTGCATGAACCTCTTCTTCCTCATCAATAGAATTAGAAATTCTTTTAATAAATATACTATTTCCTTCCTTTATTTCATAAATATCATAAAATTTTGCATCACCAAAGTGGCGACTGACAAATGTTTCACCATCATCGGTAGCAAATGCTATTATTGTTTTTGTCATTTAATAACTCCCTCGTATCTTATTATAGTGCACATATGTGCAAATAGCAAATGTTTTGTGTTTTTTTTTTGAATTATACTTAAATTAAGCGATTGCTCAATTTGGGTTTTACACATTATGAATTATTTAGTATAATATAAATATGTTTATAGATAGAGTTGTAGTTGAGTTTTCCTCTGGAAAAGGTGGAAATGGTTGTGCTAGTTTTAGAAGAGAGAAGTTTATAACAAAAGGTGGACCTAATGGGGGAGACGGAGGCAAGGGTGGCTCTGTAATTCTTGTTAGTACTGATAATAATAGTTCTCTTTTAGATCTTAAGAATAGGCATAAAGTTCGTGCAGAAGATGGTAAAAACGGTATGAGTTCAAATAAAAAAGGTAAGAATGGTGAGGATGAGATTATTTATATTCCTGCCGGGACAATAATAAAATCTTACCCGGATGAAAGAATTATGTTTGATTTTGACAAAGAGGGGATGGAACTTGAGATTGCTAAAGGTGGAAGGGGTGGACTTGGAAATGCTCATTTTAAGTCTTCAACTAATAGAACTCCCAAGTTTTCTCAAGAGGGAGAAAATGGTGAAATTCAAAAAGTTTTACTTGAATTAAAATTAATTGCATTTGCAGGTCTGGTTGGGTTACCTAATTCAGGTAAGTCAACTTTAATATCAAAGATTTCTGGTGCAAAACCAAAAATTGCTAATTATCCGTTCACTACTCTTCATCCTAATCTTGGTGTAGTATATAGAGGCTTTGAGTCACTCGTACTTGCTGATATCCCTGGGATTATTGAGGGTGCTTCTGATGGAGAAGGTATGGGGCTTGAGTTTTTGAGGCATATTGAGAGAAATAAATTACTTGTTTTTATGATTGATGCATCAGGCTTTGAAAATCCTGAAATATTAAAGATCTTTTTAATGCTTAGAAATGAACTTATTACATATAGTCCTGAGCTTTTAGAAAAAAAATATTTTATAATATTGAATAAATTAGATCTTGTAGTAAATGAAGAACAAAAACTTAAAATAAAAGAATTAACAGATTATTGTGAAAAAAATGACATTGAATATATTAATATTTCCGCAATAAAAGGTGATAATCTTAATCTGCTTAAAGATAAACTTTTTGATTATTATAAGATGTAGAGGTTATGATAAATAGAGTTGGTTTATTGGGTGGTACTTTTAACCCTGTACATCTTGGTCATATTGATTTTGGATTAAAAATCAAAGACGCTTTTGAGCTTGACCTTATAAGATATATTTTATCGGCAAAACCACCACATAAAGATATAGATACGATTACTGATAGTAATTTAAGATTGCAAATGTTGGATATTGCATTAGAAAATCAAGATGGTTTAATCTCTTGTGATATAGAGTTAAAAAGAGAGAAACCTTCTTATACAATTGATACTATTAAAGAGTTGAGGGAGAACTTTCCAACAGAAGAACATTATTTTATAATTGGCAGTGATAGTTTTTTAAAGATAGAAACTTGGAAAAATTATATTGATTTATTGAAAATGGTATCTTTTATAGTAGTATTTAGAAAAGAAAGTCATAGGGAAGAAGTTATAAATTTATTAGAAAAAATTAATATTAAGTATGACGATTCCTGGTTTAATTGTAAAAAAATAGCAAAAAGTAAAATAAATGATAAGAAAGTGTTCTTTTATTCTTATAAGTCTGATAAACTAAGTTTTTCTTCAACGATTGTAAGAGAAAAAATAAAAAATGGAGAAAATATTAAAGATCTGGTAGATTTGGATGTTATTGATATTATAAAGGGGAATAATTTATATGGAAATAAATGAATATAATGAAGTTTTGGCTGATTTAAAGAAGAGAAGAATTCCAGTTGAAGTTAAAGAGATGGTTTTGTCAATGCTTGATAGCAAAGCTGAAAAAATTGTTGTATTAAAGGTAAAGGATGTTAGTGATATAACAGATTATATGGTGATATGCAATGGAAATAGTGATAGGCATAATAAGGCTATCAGTGATGAACTTCAAAAAAGTCTTAGAAAAAAACATAAGAGAAAATGTCTTCATATTGAAGGTGAATCTAATGCACAGTGGATATTAATTGACTTTGCAGATATAGTTGTACATATTTTTACTCACGATAATAGGGTCAGATTTGCCCTTGAAAAATTATGGATGGATGGAAAACGATACAGTTTCTACAAAGATTAATCTACTTAACGATAAATCGTCAATCTCTGTAAGGGAAAAAATTGACATTATTGCAAGCTTAAATAATTCGGTCTTATTGACAGGAGAAACAGGTACAGGTAAAGATTTTTGGGCAGAATACCTTTATTATAAAAGCAATTTTAATAAGTTTTTAAATTTGAATTGTGGAGATGTACCTGAAAGTTTATTAGAGAGTGAATGGTTTGGGTATAAAAAAGGTGCTTTTACAGGAGCAAACACTGATTATGACGGAAAATGGATTACCGCTGATGGCGGCATTCTTTTTTTAAATCAGATAGATTTATTAAGTATTAATGTCCAATCAAGACTTTTGAGAATTATTGAAAGAAAAAAATATTTTCCGCTTGGTTCAACTAAAGAAAAAGATATTAATGTGAAATTTGTTTTTTCTACTGATAGTGATATTGAAGAAAAAGTTAAAAATGGACTTTTCAGGGCTGACCTATATTATAGAATATCACCATTCATTATTGATATATTACCATTGAGAGAAAGAAAAGAGGATATTATGCCATTATTGGAGCATTTTGCTTATGAAAAAAATATCAAGCTTTCTCTTTCTAAAGAAGGTATAGATATTATTAAAAATTATAATTGGATAGGAAATATTAGGGAACTGGAAAATTTTGTAAATAGAATAGCTTTGATAAATAATAGTATTTCAGATAATGATGCCTTAGATTTGATTAAAAACTCAAAAGTTTTCTTAGATATGGAAATAAAAAAGGAAAAAACACTTAAAGAAGTTGAATATAATTATATTAAATATCTTATAAGAAAATATAAAAACAAATCAAAGGTATCAAGAATTTTAAATATTTCAAGAAAATCACTCTATAATATAATTGAGAAGTATGAGAATAAATTATGAAAAAAATTGAATTGATATGTTTTGGAGATTTAAAATTTAAAGAACTTATTGAATTGGAAAAAGGTTATCTTAAAAAGTTAAAAT
Organism: Candidatus Aminicenantota bacterium; assembly: GCA_029939015.1. Lineage (GTDB taxonomy): Bacteria > Acidobacteriota > Aminicenantia > UBA2199 > UBA2199 > JAOZTV01. Next base: position 1,749 of record JAOZTV010000104.1, on the reverse strand, counting down.
ATTTTGCAGATATTAAAAAAACAGTTTTAAAGGATTTGAAAATAAAAAATGAAAAACAAAAAAGAGAAGAAGAAGGTAAAATAATTGCGGGTTTAATTAAAAAAAGTGACTATATTATTGCTCTTGACGAAAAAGGAAAAGGTTTTTCGTCAAAAGAATTCTCTATTTGGTTATCAGATAAAGTATCTTATTTTCAAGGTAAAATAGTTTTTTTAATAGGTGGACATTATGGTTTATCTTCATCATTGGATAAATATATAAATCAGAAAATATCTTTCTCCAAAATGACATTTCCACATGACCTTTTCAGAATAATATTTTTTGAGCAACTTTACAGGTCTTTTACAATTGAAAAGGGTATTACCTATCATAGATGAATTAGGTAAATACTTATTTGATTTTTGTATAATAGGTCTTTAAAGTAATAATTCTTTTTTTATCTTTATTTATTAGCCAGTTTTCCTGATAGATTGAGCCATCTTTCTTTATTGTATAGTCTATACCCCATGGTTTTTTGTTGTTTTTATCTTCAAATCTGAGAGTTTTATCTTTTAACCAATATCCTGTAGTAAAAGCAGGCTCATTCTCATCAAATATATCATAAGAAATATAACATTTTCTTTTTTGATCGTACCTGAAAAATCCATAAGCTCCCCATACTTTCCTTTTAGGGTGTTTCCCAATAAATTCAATAAACATCCACTTTTTACCAAGTATCCACTTATACTCTAAAACTCCGGGAGCTTTTAGACCATTATTCTGGTAAATAGATAAAGTCTTCCATTTTCCCAGAAATGGCGTAAGTCTTTTCATTTTATCAGAAGTGCTATCAGCTTTTAAACAAATTGAAAAGTTAAAAATAATTAAAAACAATACTAAAACAATTAATGATTTTTTCATATAATCTCCTTAAATGTCTATAATAAACAAAATATAATAAAAAAACAATGGAATGTTTTAAAATATAATATTTTGTTTTATTAAGAATTTAAGAATTAAGTTGAAATATTTCACTAAATAGAGTATATTATTTGGTGAAAGGAGGAGCGTATGAATATAAAAGAAGTAATTCGACCTATTACTTATTTAAAAACAAATGCTGCTGATGTTCTAAATACTGTAAGTCAATCCCATTCTCCAATGATTATTACTCATAATGGAGAAGCAAAAATGGTTGTTCAGGATATAGATTCATATACTAAATTGAATGAATCTTTAACGATGCTTAAGTTGGTAGCTATGAGTAAAGAGCAGATAGAGCAAGGTAAGGTCAGAGACACAGAAACAGTTTTTAGTAAAATAGATAAAAAATTAGGTATATGAACGAGAGTTTTAAAGTAAAATTTACAGAATGGGCTGAACTCGATTTGGATAATATTATTACTTATATTGCTGAAAATGACGATAGGCAAAAGGCAATTCAAATTTATTTAACAATAAAAGAGAAAGTATTCTCCTTGTCGGAATTTCCCAAAAGAGGTAGAGTTGTACCTGAATTAAATAGAATTAATATAAATGATTATATGGAAATTATTTACAAACCCTATAGAATTATTTATTTCATTAAAAATAAAACGGTGTATATCGTTGGAGTCTTAGATGGAAGAAGAGACTTAGAAGCCACACTTTACCAGAGATACTTTTCAATTTAACTTTTATTCAAAAAAATAATTAATATTCTTATTATATATGTCTTTATACATTCAATTAATAGTTTTAGGGACTAGTCTATGTTTTGACGGGAAAACA
>JAOZTV010000405.1 GCA_029939015.1 Candidatus Aminicenantota bacterium | reverse complement strand
TTTTTCAGGTATTGTAAAAAAGCAGGAATGAAGGTTGATGAGTCGCAATTTGTAGCCGTAGGAAGAGGTATTGTAAGTCCCAAATATAACCCACCAAGAACTAAAGAGGAATGGAATGCAAATAGAAGAGTCGTCTTTAGAATAAAACAAATTGAAGCAGAGCTTAATGAATTTAAACCTCTCTAAGAATTAAATTGGGGGATAAAATGAGTAAAAAACCAAAGAAGTCATTTAACCTTTTTGGACTTATATTAGTAATTTTTGGTGTAATGTATATGTTTGATATATGTTCAGATGATAAGACAAATACAAATAATCTTAAAACTACAAAAAAGGCAGAAAAAAAGCAGCCTCTTGAGTGGGAAAATATTAAAAAAAAACATATAAAAATTATTGCAAATGAAGATGCAGAACCAAATTTAACAAGAAATTTTTACTTTATAATTGATGGTAGTGGCAGTATGTCAGAGAGAACAGGCAAGGATTGTGGGAATAGCGGGGCATTTACGAATAAACTTGAAGGTGCAAAGTGGGCAGTAAAAACATTTCTGAAAAATATTCCTGATGATATTAATATTGGTCTCTATATATTTGATTATTATGGAAAGAAAGAGGTTGTAGCTTTGTCAAAAAACAATAGAGAAATATTTTTGAATAAAATTGATAAAATTACACCTGGTGGTGGTACTCCACTTGCTGAGGCTATAAGATATGGCACAGATAGATTAATTGATGAGTATAAAAATCAATTAGGTTATGGAGAGTTTCGTCTTGTTGTTGTTACGGATGGCATTGCAAGTAAGATTTACGAGGCAGCAAAATATGCAGCGACTTATGGTATATCTCTCTATTCAATTGGTCTTTGTGTCGATGAGAATCATCCTTTGAGAAAATATTCTGTTTCATATAAGGCTGCGGATAATTTTGAAGCTCTTTCAGAGGGATTATCTGAAACCCTTGCTGAACTTCCGGATTTTGATGTATCTGAGTTTGAACAAAATGTTGAGGATAATACGGAGAAAAATTAATTATGAAAAAAACAACAGCAGGTTTTATAATAATAATTATAATAGGGGCTATGGGAATATTTGGCTGGAAATATTTATCATCTTATCTTTTTGACAAGGGACAGTCAGACTCTTCAGATGCATCTGGTAATTTAAGTACAATTCGTATTTGTGGGGATAATTATCTTGGATATTGGTTTCTTACTTCTCCGGAGATGAGGAAATTATCAGCTAAGAAAGGGATACAGATAAAATATACAGATGATGGTGGAATATATAAGGAGAGGTTGGAAAAATTTGATAAGGGTGAATATGACGCTATTGTCCTTCCTGTAAACTCCTATCTTGATCATGGTGCAAAGTATAAATATCCCGGAGTTATTATTGCTGCAATTTCGGAATCAAGGGGTGCAGATGGCATCATTGGTTTTGCAGATAAATTTCCACAGGGTAAGATAAATGGTCTGAATGACCCCTCGCTAAAGATAGTATATACGGCAGATTCGCCCAGTTCATTCTTACTTGACCTAACTATTGCTGATTTTGATCTTGATTTATTACGGAAGGAACCGGGCTGGGAAATTGAAGTTGATGGCTCAGCAAAGGTATTGGATTATGCAAAAAAAGGAAAGGGTGATGTATTTGTTCTTTGGGAACCGGATCTTTCAAAGGCATTGAAAATACCAGGAATGAAGTATATTTGGGGCTCTGATAAGTTTTCAGGATATATTCTTGATGTAATTGTTTTTAGAAGAGATTATTTAAAAAAGAACAAAGAAATTGCCGAAAAGTTTTTAAAAATCTATTTTAGAACTATGAAACTTTATTCAAATAATCATGAAAAGATGATTACTGATATGAAAAAATCAACAGGACAAAAGATAGAAGTAATTGAAGAAATATTAAAAAAAATTGAATGGTTTGATTTATGGGAAAATTGTGAGCTTGAATTTGATATAAAGATAAACAAAGAAAGTAAAACAAAAGAGGGGATTATAAATACAATAATTGCCTGTACTGATATTATGATAAGATCAGGAAGGTTTAAAACTGACCCCCTACAGGGCAATCCATATAAAATAACAAATAAATCTATCTTAAAAACATTATCAAAGGGGCAGATTAGAAGCTTTGGAGGTAATAAAGGAAAAAGGATAGAGTTCTCTTCATTAGATGCCAAAGATTGGGCAGACCTTGAAGAAATTGGTACGTTCAGGGTAGAACCTATTACATTTCAAACATGGAATAATCAGCTGACAGAAGATGGAAAAGAAAAACTAAACAAAATCACAAATTTATTGAAAATAAATTATCCTGAATATAGAATTATTATAAGAGGGCATACACCTCCGGGGGGAGATGAGAAAGAAAATAAAAAACTTTCTTTAAAAAGAAGTACAGTAGTATTAAATTATTTTACGAATATGGGCTTGAACCCAAATAGAATAAAGGCAGAGGGAATGGGATCAGAAAAGCTAGCAAAGAGAAAGCCAAATGAGTCAACACGTGCATATAATTACAGATTATCAAGAGTAGAATTTATTGCAGTAACGGATGATTTGCTATAAAAGGTTACCTCGAGTTTAAATATATTTTTATTACTTTAAAGTACTGAATAAATACTAATTTTTTTTATTTGACATTTTATGTTGAAAAACCTACAATA
>JAOZTV010000404.1:1492-2673 GCA_029939015.1 Candidatus Aminicenantota bacterium | reverse complement strand
GACAACAAAGATGATGTACTTTATTCAACAAGGAAGTTAAAGCCTATATAGTTTTGATTATAACTTATAACTTATTTCTCTGGATTTTGGGCAAGTTAAAGCTAAAAAACATAATTTCATCCATACAATCCACAAAGTATCTTTTCAGGGGTTATTGGTGCGTCTATATTAAAATCAATATCCGGCCTGAAACTTTTCATTGCGTTTTGTATTGCAAAATATACTCCAATTCCATAATTAAATGGCGGTTCCCCTACTGCCTTTGAACCAAATACTGCCTTTGTATTAAACTCATTCTCATATAAATGAACATCGAATATGTCAGGTGTAAACTTTATATCCGGCACCTTATAGCCTGATGCTGTACCATTTAAGAGTTTGCCCTCTTTGTTATATATCAACTCTTCCATTGTCATCCAGCCTATGCCCTGTATTATCGCTCCCTCAATCTGCCCTTCATCAATTTTTGGGTTTATACTCTTGCCAACATCATGAACAATCTGAATTGAATCAACCTCATAAGTCCCTTTTAAACAATCAAGAGTAACAGAAATTACGGCATTTCCATAGACATGATAGGCAAAGGGCATACCCTTTTCTTTATTTCTATCAAAATATATATTGGGGGTTGCATAATAGCCCTGACCTGTTAAATTTGTTCTTGATAAATATGCTTTTAATACTAAATCTTCCCAGTTCAAGTCTGTTTTTTTTCCTTTAAATAAAACGCATCCATCTTTTAATTCAATATCCTCAATATTCGCTTTTAATTCTTTTGCTGCAACCTTTAATAACCTGTCTTTTATCAGATTAGATGCAACTTCTGCCGCCTTTCCATTCAAATCCGCACCTGAACTAGCTGCTGTAGGAGAAGTATTTGCCACTCTTGATGTATTTGTTGTTTCTACCTTTATTTTATTTAAAGAAATTGAAAAAACTTCTGAAACTATCTGGGCTATTTTCAAATTAACATTCTGCCCCATCTCAACTGCACCTGTACTGACATTAATACTTCCATCTGTATAGATATGAACTAGTGAACCTGCCTGATTTAGCATTGAATTTGTAAATGAAATACCAAAACATGATGGCATTATATACGACCCTTTCTTTAGATATTTATTATTCTTATTAAGGATTTCATCCTTTTTCTTAATCTCTTCAAATTTATATTTTTTATT
>JAOZTV010000404.1:0-1392 GCA_029939015.1 Candidatus Aminicenantota bacterium | reverse complement strand
CCAATTTTATAGTCATAAGAATATGGATGTCTTTTCCCAGTCATTTGAATATCTTCATTTCTATCTAAAATCAGTTTAACCGGTTTTTTCAAAATGAATGCAGCCATTGATGCCAATGCTGCCCAATGTGAAGCCTGATCTTCCTTTCCACCAAATGCACCACCAAGACGTCTAACATCAACTTCAACCTTATTTTCGATAAGCCCCAATACCTTGGCAATGGTTTTCTGTACTCCTGTTGGTGACTGAGTTGAAGAAAAAACTTTTATTCCATCGTTTTCAATTGGTAAAGCCATGGCAGATTGAGTTTCAAGATAAAAATGTTCCTGACCCCCTGAATCAATTGAGCCAGAGACTATGGTTGTACAATTATCCCACCCACTATCAATATTCCCCATTGAGAAAGTTCTGGGAGGAACGATTAAATCACCCTTATCATAAGCTACCCTAGGGTCAATAATAATTTCAAGAGGATTGAACTTCATATCAATTAATTCTTTTGCTTTTTTTCCTGCCTCTTTAGTCTTTGATATTATTAAAGCTACAGGCTGACCAATATAATGTGCAATATTTTCTGCCAACATTGGTTCGTCTTTAATAATTGCTCCAATCTGATTTTCTCCTGGAATATCTTTTGATGTAAAAATGGCAACTACACCTTCAATATTTTTGGCTTTTTCAGTCTTAATATTTAAAATCTTGCAATGTGCATGAGGCGAAGAAAATACAGTAGCAAATAATGTATCCCTACTGACGGGAATATCATCAATAAAAATGGATTCACCCTTTACATGTAAAGCCTGATCAATACTTTTTTTACTTCTATTCTCTCCCATTTTAACTTCCAGCTCCCGTAATTTCTATATGTGATATTAATAAATTTTTCAATAATATTCTCTTATATTTTTCACTACCCCTGATATCACTAATCGGGCTTATTGATGAGTTTAAAACATCTTCAGCTTCAATAATAGATTTTTCATTAGCCTGCTTTCCAATTAAAAATGTTGATAATTTTTCCAAATATAGAGGATAGGCAAATACGCCACCTGCCGATATACAACAGTCCTTTATGACATTATCTTCTATATTTACAAGGATTGCAGTGTTACAACTTGCAATATCAAGATATTTTCTTTGAGCTACCTTTTCAAAATTAAATTTATATCCTTTTTTGGGAATAGGAATTTTTATTTCATATAATATCTCGTCTTTTTTAATATCTATATCCTTGTATCCTAAGAAAAATTTCTCAATACTTACATTTCTTTTATTACCATTCTTATTCATTAGTATTAACTTAGCTCTTAAAGCTATAAGAATAATTGAGATATCCCCTATTGGAGAGGCATTAATAATATTTCCTGCAATAGTTCCTCTATTTCGTATAAG
>JAOZTV010000403.1 GCA_029939015.1 Candidatus Aminicenantota bacterium | reverse complement strand
TCTTTTATAAATATAGTGTTCCAGTCTATCAGCATTGATTTGTTTAGTTGAACATGCATTCCAACCTTTTTTGTAAGTAGATGTACAACGGTAATAATAATATTTAGTTTTCTTTCCGCCTTTAATTTTTACTGAATGTGTGGGAGTCATAGACGAGCCACATTCAGCACATTTTATAAGTCCTTTAAGATAGCAAACTTTATAATGCCTTACCTGGTTTATTCTTTTAGGATTAATTGTTTGAGCTGCTTGAAAAAGATCATTTGATATAATAGCTTCATGAATGCCTTTATAGTCCTTACCTTTAAAGCGGATTATTCCAGTACAAACTGGGTTTTTAATAATATGACAGATACGACTTTTATCAATGCTTTTTCCGTTTCGTTGAGTGATTTTCTTTCTAATTAATCCTTGAACAATCTCAGGCAAAGAAGTCCTTTTTACATATTTCGTAAAAATATATTTAACTGCTTTAGCTTCTTTTTCATCTATTATAAGTTTTTTATTTTCTCGTTTATATCCTAATGGAGCAAAGCCTCCATGAGATAAACCTTTTTGAGCTCTCTCAAGAAGTTTATCTCTAACTCTTTCTCCTGTTAGCTCGTTACCCTAAGCACACCCCCGATGTCAGGAAAGTTGACCTTTTGGCCTTTTAAAAAATAGAAATGAAACTATTGAGGGGTTAAAGGGAAAATGTTATGAGAGAATGTAGAAATTATAGTACTGAGTTTAAAAAAAGAGCTGTAGAAAAGTCTTATTCATCTTCAAGTACAAGTGTTAATCGTTTATCACAAGAAATAGGTATTCCTGAATCCACTCTTCGAGATTGGAGAAAGAAATATAGTATTGGAAACATTATGACAGAATCAAAAAAAGAGAAGTTATCAATAGATTGGACTCCTGAAGAAAAGCTTCAAGCGTTAATGCAAACAGCATCAATGTCAGAACATGAATTGGGAGAGTACTTAAGAAAAAACGGACTTCATTCATCAGACATTAAATCTTGGAAAGTTGAATGTTTAGGTGGTTTTAAGCAGGTTGGTCGTCCTAAGCTTCCAGAAGAAGTGAAAGTTTTGAGAAAAGAGAAAAAAGTTTTAGAAAGGGATCTTAATAGGAAAAATAAGGCTTTAGCTGAAATGTCTGCAAGAATTATCTTTTTAAAAAAAAGTCATTTGATCTTCGGGGGAAACGAGGACGACGAGTTGATGAGCATATGAAAACAGATAGCATAAAATTAATTGATAACGCTATATCAAGTGGAGCTAGGAAAGCTGTTATTTGTAAAGATAGTGGCATTGGAGTAAAAACTTTAGATCGATGGAAGATATCATCTAAAGATAATAGAAAAGGCTCTAATCGTTCTCCAGCTAACAAGCTTAAACCTGATGAAATAGCTGAGATTATTAAAATCTCTACATCAGAAACATATGTAGACAAAACACCTAATGAAATAGTTCCAATGCTTGCAGATAAAGGCAGATATATAGCAAGTGAATCTAGTTTTTATCGAGTGTTAAAAGAAAATAAATTAATGACACACAGGGGTAAATCTAAACCAAAAGCTCATAAAAAGCCAGAACCGTTAGTGGCTACTGCTCCTAACCAGATTTACTCATGGGATATAACATATTTGAAAACCTCTGTTCTTGGTGTTTTCTATTATTTGTATATGTTTATGGATATTTTCAGCCGTAAGATTGTTGGATTCAAAGTACATGAAACAGAATCAATGGATTACTCAGCAAGTTTGATAAATGAAATATGCAAAAAAGAAAATATCAATAAAGATCAGTTAACCTTACATTCTGATAATGGAGGGGCTATGAAAGGAGCTACAATGCTTGCTACATTGCAAAGATTAGGAGTGATGCCTTCTTTTAGCAGACCTCGTGTCTCAGATGATAATCCTTATTCAGAATCTTTATTTAAGACTTTGAAATATTGTCCTCAATATCCTTCAAAACCTTTTGTATCTATTGAAGAAGCATCTGCCTGGGTAAATAACTTTGTTTATTGGTATAATAATGAGCATCTTCACAGTGGAATAAATTTTGTCACTCCAAATGATAAGCATAACAATGAAGATGGGTATATTTTAAATAGAAGAAAAATGGTTTATCAAGAATCAAGATTGAAAAATAGAAATAGATGGTCAGGTAAAATTAGAAATTGGAATAAAATAGAAAAAGTGTATTTAAATTATTTACAAAAAGAGAAAAAAGCAGATAAAATACCAGCATAATTAATTTACAGGTCAATGGTCAACTACCCTGAAAGTTACCGCTATTAAGGAGAGGCATTTTAAAGCGCCTTAACTTATTAGCCGCAAATCGGAAAACATCGCGAGCTCCGTTTTTTTCGCTTGAGAGTCAAGACGACGACTCATCTACTGCGTTGTCAGGCATTTTCCAACTCTCATGTATCATATATACACTTCGAATTGAAAAATACCAATCCTCCTTGTAGCTAAATCATCTTCTCGACTCTCAAGCGAAAAAATAATTTTTACTAAGAATATTTATTTGTAATATAATTCCCAAACACAACCACAAAAAATGAACCTTTCCGCAAATGATTAATCTGACTTTTCTCCTCCTGTTCTAACAGGTATGATTTCCAATCAGATATTTGCTCTCGAATTAATTAGTGGCTGTCCCCAGATCCCGTAAACTA
>JAOZTV010000402.1:518-2677 GCA_029939015.1 Candidatus Aminicenantota bacterium | reverse complement strand
TCCTCAGTAAAAATAGTACAGGTTCAGCAGGATCAGTTTTTTAAGAGTCGGTTTCTACATATTCCAGTCTAAACTGGACCCCGATTCCGATTTAATTTGGACAGGCGTTCCGATTAAATTGGACAGTGATTCTGGAAGTTATCTGGACATTTTTTTAAGGAGGTTCGGAATGTGTGTCCAGATAAAACTGTATTTTTGTAACAGGTGTCCAAATAAGTCTGGAATGTGTTGTAGTGACAAGTTATTGAGTGCTTTTTTAAGTAAATATTTTAAAAGTTTTTATATTTTTGCTATTCTTCTTGTTTTTATACTAAAACAAGGAGGATTAAATTGCCAAGGAAGAAAATTACAATGAGAAAGATCAAAGAGATTTTTAGACTTAAGTATCAATTAGATTTGAGTAATTCAAAAATATCAAAAAGTTTAATGATATCAAAAAGCTCAGTTAGTAAGTATATTGATTATGCATCAGAGAAAGGTTTAATCTGGGAGCAAGTTAAAGATTTGAGTGAAACTGAATTAAAAAATTTATTATTTTTTGAAGAGGACAAAATCACAAACAAGTCAAAAAAACAGTTGCCTGATTGGAAAAATGTTTTTGAAGAGTTGAAGCAGAAAGGAGTTACCCTTCAATTATTATGGGATGAATATAAAGAGGAATATCCTGATGGATATAAATACAGTCAATATTGCGATCTGTATAAAAAATGGAGAAAAAAACTAAATCCGAGTATGCGTCAAAACCATAAGGGAGGTGAAAAACTATTTATAGATTATGCAGGAGTTAAAGTTCCAATAACAAATAGTGTAGAAGGTAAAATACGAGATGCAAATATATTTGTAGCAACGTTTGGAGCGAGCAACTATTTCTATACAGAAGCCCATTTTGGAGAGACTAAAAAAAATTGGATAAATGCTCATGTTAGAGCCTTTGAATATTTTAAAGGTGTTCCAGAAATTCTAGTTCCTGATAATTTGAAAGCAGGTGTAACTTCACCTTGTTATTATGAGCCTGATATAAATGCAAGCTATCATGAAATGTCAGAACATTATAATATTGTTGTAATTCCGGCAAGAGTACGAAAGCCAAAAGATAAAGCTGCTGTAGAAGTTTGTGTACAGGTAATAGAACAATCAATACTTGCTGTAATCAGAAAGAGACAGTATTTTTCGATCAGCCAGTTAAACAAAGATTTAATATATTATATGGAACAAATTAATAATCGGGAAATGAAACATATAGGCAAATCCCGTAAGGAGCTTTTTGAAATTGTTGATTCTCCGAATTTAAAGCCACTTCCACAAAGAGATTTTATATTTACCGAATGGAAAAAAGCAAAAGTTGGAATAGATTATCATGTAAGATTTGATGGTAATTTTTACAGCGTTCCCTATAAATATATACATTCAAATACAGATATAAAAGCAACTGAAAGGGTAATAGAGGTTTTTCTCAATGGAGAAAACATTGCTTCTCATATGAGAGCTTACGAGGTTTATAATTATATAACCAAAGAAGAACATATGCCCAAAAATCATCAGGATATGCTTAAATGGACTCCTAAAAGAATAGAAGATTGGGCAAATAAAATTGGAACTCAAACTGGTTTATTGATACGCGAATTAATAAAATCAAGATCACATCCTGAGCAGGCATATAGAAGTTGCCTTGGAATACTTGGCTTGGCTAGAGAATATGATAATAATAATCTTGAGCTTGCTTGCAAAAGAGCTAACCATTTTGGATCAATATCTTATAAAAAAGTAAAAAACATATTAAAATCCGGACTTTTCAAAGAGGATACAGATAAAGCAATAATAAACGAAACAGTATCGTCAAATCATTCTAATCTGCGGGGCAAAGAATATTATCAGTCAGAGGCGGATTGTCATGTTTAAACAGTCATTGCTTGATAAATTGATAACACTGAGGTTATCTGGCGTACATGATGCTTTATCGTCTCAAATGGGCAACACACAATATAGTGAATTGAGTTTTGAAGAAAGATTAAACCTGTTATTGGATCATGAATTACTTTTAAGAACAGAACGGAGATTAACAAGAAAATTAAAACAGGCAAATTTTAAGGAGAGTGCAACAATAGCAGATTTAGATATTTCGTTAAAAAGAGGCTTAGAGCGAAGTTTAATACTCTCTT
>JAOZTV010000402.1:0-508 GCA_029939015.1 Candidatus Aminicenantota bacterium | reverse complement strand
AAGAGAAAATAATAATGTGATAATAACTGGAGCAACTGGAGTAGGCAAAAGTTATTTAGCGTCAGCATTGGGACATTCAGCCTGTAATTTTGGATTATCGGTGAAGTATTTCAGAGTTTCAAGATTATTAAATCGGATAAAACTGTCTATTGCAGAAGGTTCATGGAGTAAATTTCTATTCAATTTATCCAAAGTAGATTTAGTAATATTGGATGACTGGTTCAGGGATCCGTTAACTTCCGATCAGGTTCGTAATCTTTTAGAAATTTTTGATGATAGATGGCAGAATGGTTCGGTGATTATCGTCTCTCAAATACCACTTGAAAATTGGCATGAGAGCTTAATAGACCCAACCTTAGCTGACGCTATACTGGATCGTGTTATCCACAATTCATTCAAAATTAAAATGAAAGGTGAATCCATGAGAAAATTAAAATCTAAAAAATCGGTAAAGAAAAATGATGTCTGAAACTACAACCGGTTTTGTGAAAATGACTAAATGTGGAAA
>JAOZTV010000103.1 GCA_029939015.1 Candidatus Aminicenantota bacterium | reverse complement strand
TACAAATGGATAAATAATGTTTAATATGACCAATTTTATCTATAGCTTCCTTGTTTTGACATGCAATCCATCCTATTCTGAGACCTGCCAAACCATATGCTTTTGACATCACTCCAAGACTCAATCCCTTTTCATACTTGCTGGCTATTGTCGGCAATCTGTCATTTTCATCAATCTCAAGAAGACGGTAAACTTCATCTGAAAAGATCCATAAATCATGTTCTCTTGCTAGATCAATTAACTCTTGTTGTTTTTCCCTTGAAGGAACAGAACCAGTCGGATTATGAGGAAAATTAATAATTAACATTTTAGTATTAGGCCTAATTGATTTTCTTATCTCATCAATATCAACATTCCAATCATTCTCATAACGTAACTGTATTTTAGTTGTAGAACAAATAGAATTAGGAACAGCTTCTAAAGATTGATAACAGGGGACAATTACTATAGCATGATCATCTTTTTCCAATAGGGCATGACTCATACAATAGATACCCTCTTCTGCGCCGGCAAAACTCAAAACGTCATCTTTTTTCAACCCATCATAAAGCTTGGAGATTTCCTCCAACATAAGTGGATTACCACGAGCTTCGGTATAACTAAGCCCAAGATTATTCCACATCTCCAAACATTCCTCATCAGCCATATTTACAATATCAGCCATAGAGTGACTTTCGGCATCTGATCCACACAACATATAAGGTGCTCCAAATTCACGTACTGACAGATAATCTTCTAATTTAAAAACAGGTAATTTCATTTTTCCTCCAACATAATTAAATCTAATTAGGATTCATTATATTTAAAAAATCGACAACTAACAATAGCACTAAAGTTGTATTTATTATCATATTTTTTTTTAAAAAACAGTTCTTCATCAAAAGGCCATTTTGGTCTTTTGATTTGAGTATAATTATAATTACTTAGATTTGTACTTGTTAATCCTCCTGCATCAACATAGAGGGTTTTTTTTGCTATTTTTTCAAATCCTGCATAAAAATTATTTGCAGATTTTACAATAAGCAATTTCATTTTTTCAGGTTCAATTCCCATGACTGTAAAGTGCTTGGAGCTTAAAGCAGCAATGGATTCCTTTGCAAGACAAATATAGATGTCATTATAGAGAACTACAGCAACATCACCAATGATTATATTTCCCCCATCATCTTCTTTAAAATATAAGTCTTGAAAGGTTTTTATAATATCAACTTTTAATTTCAATGTATTTCCTGAATATTTGCTTATCTTTCCGCCAATAGATAATTCAATCTGTGAACCCTCTCCTGATTTTATAGCTAATGCAACTGATTTTGGGTCTTTTATATATGCAATTGCAACATCTCTAAAACCTTCATCAATTATACCTTTTAGTAAGATAGTAGAATCACCGGGAGCACCACCATCAGGTATATCTCCAATATCAGCTACCACTATAGGGCATTTATCTGTTAATCTTATTTCTTCTATACACTGATCAAGAGAAAGATATTCCCTATGTGTTTTTCCTCTCAAATTAAATAGTTTTTTGCCAATATTTTCTGCAATTGTTTTTGCCTCAAGAGGTTTATTATCTGTAATTACAAGTATTTTAGTACCCATATCAGGCACATCTGCATGAGAGAACCCGTGAATAATAGAAATTGAAAGTATATTTTCTTTTTTTTCCAAATTTTTAATTTCGTCAATAAAACTTTTACAGGGTTCTATTAAAGTATGATAATCATCTATCATTCTACAATCCCATACAGCCATGCATGGATTTATTTTTTTATCTGCATATAGCAGGGTCAGATCAACCGCATTCTTAATTGTCTGCGGAACATCAATATGAGGCCATTCTTTCATAAAAACCATAATATCAGCATTTGATTGCATTTTTTTTGATAAATGAGCATGAGCATCTGAAGCAACACCTAGGGGAACATCATCTCCAATTATCCCTCTTACTGCCTCAAGTAAATCTCCCTCACAATCATTATAATTTTCTGCAACCATTGCACCATGTAAGAGTAAAACAACAGCATCAACAGGCATTGCTTCTTTTAAATCATCAAGTATTCGCAATTTGAATGTTTCATAAGCAATCTTACTTGTTATACCAGATGGATTTGCTGCTGCCCAAAATCCTCTTACAATCTCCCAGCCTGAATTAAGTCCATATTCCTCAACCATAGATAAAAGAAATCCAACATTTTCATTATCAGGAGTATTGTCCGAAGTTTCATAATCTTCAAGTTTTGTAGAAAAAGGTGAAAAAGTATTTGTTTCAGTTACTAATCCAGCAGAAAATAGTCTTTTTTTTATCATGATGTTTTTGTTTCTTTTTTATGTGCACGTCCAAAATATAAGAGTGTTTGTGCCACCTCTTCTTCCCAGAAAAAGAACTCAATAGATAATGGAGTAGGCAATAGTTCCTGTTCTTCAATAAGAAATCTTGTTTTGCTCAGAGGTTTTAATTTGTAAAATTCTTTTATTCCAAGGTTGAGTTCTTTTTCACTATCATCAACAGATATTTCCAAATGACCATCTTTCTCTATTATTCTGATATTCATGGCAAAGCGGTTATAATTACCTGTATATAGTTTGGGGTCTATGTTCACTTCTTCTTCAACTTCAGATTCCCTATGTAGGGTCTGCTCAAATCCGACTAATTCCTTTAGAATATCAGGTATAATTTCCATATTTATATGAAAAGCCCCAGCCTGTGAATTCGTAAGTACAGCGATTGCAAGTTCTTTTTCAGGTATTACTCCAAGCCATGAATTCTGTCCTGCTGTACCACCATAATGATTATACAATTTCATATCACTGCCTTCTTCAACTGCCCAGACTTCACAGGCAGGATGCTCTGGAACAATATTTTCAACAGGTCTCTGAAGAGCTTTTATACCCTCTTTTGATAATACTTTTTTTCCATTTTCTGAGATTCCATTTGATATATGGAGCTTTCCGAATTTTATAAGATCCTTTGCAGACATTGAAAGCAGTGTACCGGCTGGCATAGTTCCTCTTGGTCCAACTAATTCTCTTGATAAAGCCAATTTATCACTACCGGGAACAGAATCATGTCCTATTGCCGATGAATACTTTAAAAATTCTTCAGGAGCAAGGACTGCATCAATAATGTCAATTGGTTCAAGTAATTTCTCCTGCAGAACATCATTAAAATGTTTTCCGTTTATTTTTTCAATAATCCGTCCTGCCATTGAATATGCAGCATTACAGTATGATCTCATAACCCCTGATGGATGAAGATAACCAACCCTTGTAAGCTCAGACATATATTTTTCTATAGCATCCTCATTCCAACCTGTTCTTATAAAAAAATCTCCATCAATACCACTTGTATGATTTAGCAACATTCTGACAGTAATAGAATCAGGTAGAGGTCTTTTGTCAATTTTTACTTCAGGCAAATATTCATTTACAGGATCGTCAAGATTTATCAATTCTTTATCAACCAACTGCA
Source organism: Candidatus Aminicenantota bacterium (assembly GCA_029939015.1). GTDB lineage: Bacteria > Acidobacteriota > Aminicenantia > UBA2199 > UBA2199 > JAOZTV01. Next base: position 6,171 of record JAOZTV010000103.1, on the reverse strand, counting down.
TAAGTAAAACACCGGTAAATACCTTTGTAATAGAACCTATCATAAAAACAGAATCTTCTGTTACATTTATTTTAGTATTCTGATTTAATACACCTGCTGTTTCATTATACAATTTTCCTTTATGATAGATAGATATCTGTGCTCCAGGAGTATTATTTTTAATAATACATTTTTTTAAATTTTCACTCAAATTTTTTATACTTTCATACATCTTATTTCTCTCCTGACTTTTCTGCAGCTTTTCTTCTTTCAAGTTTACGTCGTATAATTTCATGGCGTTTTTTTGTAATTGGAAAAAAGAAAAGAAAGCCGACTGCAATTCCTACACAGATAAGTGGTAATCCTCCAAAAGCAAATTTAATTCCAAATGTAGCCATTGCATCATGTGTCTTCTGTGCTGGATCAAACCCGAATATATCAAGTGTATAAAGTGCAACCGCTGAACCTACAGCATAGTTACCTTTAAAGATAAGGGTCATTAATGCATAGAATTGACCACCGCGGTTCTGACCGGTTTTAAGCATATCATAATCAATAACATCAGCAAGAACAGCAGGTTGTGCTACCTGACCTGCACTGTATAAAAAAAGTATCAAGCCTGTTACTGTAATAATTAACGGAAACGCAAGTGGCCCAGGATTAATAAAAAAGACAGAACCAACAACAATACCTGTGCTTACTCCTCCCCATGCCCATGTCTGATGTTTACCGATCTTATTCATAATTTTAAGCCAGAATGGAAGAGATATAATTGAAGCAATAGACATTGCAATTAGAATAAATGATATTTTATCACCTACCTGTAGAAAAGAATCAATAAATAAAAAAAGTGTTGCACTGAAAAAACCATCTGTAACACCAAAAAAGAGCATTGCTCCAAGGAGGATCATAAAAGGACGGTTTTGTGGAAGGGTGCGTATAAATTTGGTCAAAGGTTCTGTTTTCTCAGTTGCCATAGGTTTCCCAAGTGGAGCCCATAAAACTGCGACAATAACTGCGATCGGCAGTAAAACGAAAACTGTATATGCAACTATTTTCAAAACTTCAGGAGTCATTTCGGATGTAGCAAAAATAGGTAATAATGGAATAACAGCAAAAGTAGTTCTGCCTAAACGTTCAGCTAAAACCCGGAAAGTAGCTACTTTTGATCTTTCTTCATAATCATGTGTTATTTCAGCCTGCCATGCCTGATAAGGGATCTCAGCCATTGTCCAGGCAAGAGTAATAAAAAGATACCAGAATATAAAATAAAATCCGCCAACACCTTTATAAGGAATAAAAAAGAAATACATTGCAAAGCATGCCAGACCATAACCAACAATCATCCATGGTTTACGTGAACCAATCCTGGTTTTAGTTTTATCAGACCAATAGCCTATCAGAGGGTCAGTAATTGCATCAAATAATCGACCAATAAGAAGAGCTGTAGCAAGGAAACTTAAATTTAGTCCAAAATGTTTTGCATAAATGGCGGTTATAATCCCAAGTCCGGGTCCAAACATAATACCTGAAACAAATCCAGGTGCTGAGAAGATTATTAATGTTTTAGTTTTCAATTTTTCTGTTACCACAATATCAACCTCCTATTCCAATAATATTTTATTAGGAAAGAACAGGTTAAACAATGGCACTAAAGTTGTGTTTATTTTTTTTTGGCAGATCCTCTATATAGTAATGTAGAATTCTAATTATATGACTCTGGTTATGACTAATTTACTATGATGACCAGAATAAAATCAATTAACTCTGTTTTTATGTATAACAGTTATTGTTAGGACTGTATTTCCTTGAAAATTTTCTCTTGATTAATTATTGATTTTAGTACATAATTATATTTAATTTATAAAAAAAATAATTGGAGATAAATGGCTCATCAACCTGAAGCAGTACTTGAAAAAAATCTTATAGAACGCCTTTCCTCAAATGGATATTCCAGAATTATTCTTAAAGATATAAACGACCTTGAAAATAATTTTAAAAAACAGCTTGAAAAACATAATAAAGTTAATCTTACAGACGATGAATATAAAAGGATAAGAAATCATCTTGACGGCGGTTCCCAATTTGTAAAGTCAAAAAAACTCAGAGATAAATATGAGTTAAACAGAAACGGAAGTGTAGTATATATTGAATTTATAGATACTGTAAACTGGTGCAAAAATATCTTTCAGGTAACAAATCAGATTACAAATAGAGAAGGCAGATATATAAATAGATATGATGTTACAATATTAATTAATGGTTTACCTCTTGTGCAAATCGAATTAAAAAGAAGAGGAATGGAGATAAAGGAAGCCTTTAATCAAATTGTCAGATATAAAAAGATTCTTTGAATGTTGGGCTATTTAATTATATTCAGCTTTTTATAATCTCTAATGGTGTTAATACTAAATATTTTTGTAATAATAAAAGTTTAAGCTCAAAACAGCTCTTTTATTGGACAGATACGACAAATAAAAGATACTCCAAACTTGATGAGTTTTCAGATATTTTCTTAGAGCCCTGTCATTTATCAAAGATGATATGCAAATATATTGTACTTCATCATTCAGATTCTTTATTAATGGTACTTAGACCCTATCAATACTATGCAGCAGAGGCAATTCTCAAAAAGGTTGAAGGCTCTGTAAATAATGGTTATATCTGGCATACAACAGGCTCTGGTAAAACCCTTACTTCATTTAAAACCTCACAATTGCTTACAGAGAGCAAATTAGTTGATAAGATTGTATTTGTAGTTGACAGAAAAGATTTAGATTATCAAACAACAAGGGAGTTTAATTATTTCTCTGAAGATTCTGTCACAGGCACAGAAAATACAAAATCTTTAGTTAAACAATTGAGTTTGGATAATAAACTGGTTATCACTACAATACAAAAACTTACCAATGCAGTTAAAAAAGATAAACATAATAAAATATTAAAGAAGATAAAAGAAAAAAGGCTTGTCTTTATTTTTGATGAATGCCATAGGTCACAGTTTGGCACAATGCATAAATTAATAACAGATTTTTTTAAAAATCATCAATCATTTGGCTTTACAGGTACTCCAATTCTTGCAGAAAATGCCAATAATAATAAAACAACAAAAGATATATTTGATGACTGTCTTCATAAATATGTAATTAAAGATGCTATAGATGATGATAATGTTCTTGGTTTTTCAGTAGAGTATTTTTCAACCTTTCAATCAAATAAGGAAATGGAAGACGAAGAGGTTTTGAGCATAAATAAAACAGAAGTATTTGATAATCCAAAACGACAAAGACATATAGTAGAAAATATTCTTAAAAATCATAATAGAAAAACATTTAATCGTGAATTTAATTCAATCTTTGCAGTTTCAAGTATTTCTGCCCTTATTAACTATTATGAAATTTTTAAAAGTTTTGATCATAACCTAATTATTGCAACAATATTTTCTTATGATGCCAATGAAGATCCAAACGAAAAAAGAGCTGAGAGTTCAAGAGATAAATTGCAGGAATTTATGAAAGATTATAATATAAAGTTTGGAACAAATTTTTCAGCCTTATCAGAAGGACATCTTATAGGAAAGCCCTCAAGCAATGATTTTAATGCCTATTATATTGATGTAGCAAAAAAGGTCAAAGAAAAAAAGATAGATATCCTGCTTGTTGTAAATATGTTTTTGACAGGCTTTGATTCCAAGTCTTTAAATACTCTCTATGTTGATAAAAACTTACAATATCATGGATTAATTCAGGCTTTCAGCAGGACAAATAGAATTCTTAATGAAAAAAAGAAGCATGGCAATATTATATGTTATAGAGCATTAAAAAATAATACTGATACTGCAATTACTCTATATTCAGATAAGGATGCAATTGATACAGTTATAATGAAACCCTATGAAGATTATTTAAAACAGTTTGAGGAATTACTCTCAATACTGCTGAATAAATACCCTGATGTTTCTTCTATAGATGACTTGGAGGGGGAAGAAGAAAAGAAAGAGTTCATTGAACTTTTTAGAAATATTCTCCGTTTGAAAACTCAATTAAATTCTTTTTCTCAATTTGATTTTGATGATACTCAAATAGAGGAACAGGAGTTTGAGGATTATATAAGTAAGTATAAGGACTTATATGATCAGATAAAAACCACAGAAGCAGAGAAAACTTCTATTCTTGATGATATTGATTTTGAGATGGAGTTATTAAGGCGTGATGATATTAATGTTGATTATATACTCAGTTTACTTAATAATCTTGATGTTAGTACGGATGATTTTATTAAAGAAAAAGAAACTATTCTTTCAATTCTTTCAAATTCTATAGAATTAAAAAGCAAAAAGGAATTAATTGAGAGATTTATGGATGAAATCTTAATAAACAAAGATGAAAATATTTTAGATGGTTTTGATTTATTTATATCATTGGAAAAACAAAAAGAGATAAAAAAATTTTCAGAAAAAGAAAATCTTGATCAGAAGATTATTGAAAAATTACTTGATGAGCATGGATTTACAGGAAGAATTGATGAAGATATTTTAGAAAGCTCAATAAATGAAAATTTTGGTTTATTAAAAAGAAGAGCAAAGAAGAAAGATTTATTAAGAAAAATAGAGAAATTAATTGAAAAATTTAGTTTTTGATAGAAAAATAGATATGAATGGATAATTGAAAATTGATAATGGAGAATGTGAAATATTTTGATGAATGAGAAATTGGTTAGTCTTGGTAAGGCGAGATGGTAGTAGTAAGGTCGCTTCCGGGCATATCCCCTGCACTAACACTCGAAATTGTGCTCAATTTCTCACTCCGGTCCTCACGCGCTCAGACATACTTCGCTTGCTCCGGGGCACGTTCCGGGGAAATGCCCTCACGCTTTATATTGTATCATTTATCAATAAATCATCTGAATATGAATAAAGAGTTTGAATTATGAGTTATGTTTTTACTTTCAACTTTCAACTTTCCAACCTTCAACTCTTATTTTTACTCAAAAAAGGAAAAATAAAATGACAACTGAACAGTTAAAATTGCATCAAAAATTGTGGAATATTGCCGATGAACTTCGTGGTAATATGAATGCCGATGAGTTTAAGAATTATATTCTTGGGTTTATTTTTTTTAAGTTTTTGTCTGAAAAGATTGACCTTACCTTAAATCAGATTTTAAAAGAGGATGGGATATCTTTTATTGATGCCTTTAAAAAGGATGATGAATTTAAGAATGCTTTAAAAGAAGAATCTATCAAAAAGCTTGGCTATTTTTTAGAACCTGAATATCTTTTTTCTTATTTTGTAGAAAGAGCAAAGAAAAAAGATTTTTTTCTGGAAGACCTCAATGCTGCCTTGAATAAAATTGAAGAGTCAACTCAGGGGCATGAATCAGAAGATGATTTTATGGGACTTTTTGAGGATGTTGATTTAACTTCTACAAAACTTGGTAAAACGGTTCAATTAAAAAACGATATGATAAGCAGGATTTTTATACATTTATCTGAAATTGATTTTCAGGCAGATAATTCAGAAATTGATATTCTCGGAGATGCCTATGAATATCTCATTGCTCAATTTGCATCAGGAGCAGGTAAAAAAGCAGGTGAATTTTATACACCTCAACAGGTATCTCAGGTTTTAGCAAAAATAGTCTCCTTAGATAAGGATAGGCTAAAAACAGTCTATGATCCAACCTGTGGTTCAGGTTCTTTGCTTTTACGAATATCTAAAGAAGCCAAAATTGGCTCGTTTTTTGGTCAGGAATTAAATCAAACAACTTATAATCTGGCAAGAATGAATATGATCCTACATGATGTGAAATTTGATCATTTTTCAATTGAGCAGGGAGATACATTAGAAGACCCACAGCATATTGATAAGCAATTTGAGGCAGTAGTCGCTAATCCTCCATTTTCTGCAAACTGGTCTGCTTCAAGTCTTCACCTTTCAGATGAAAGGTTTGCTCAATACGGAAGACTGGCTCCAAGAACAAAGGCAGACTTTGCTTTTGTCCAGCACATGATCCATCATCTTGATGAAAACGGAACAATGGCGGTTGTTCTGCCTCATGGTGTATTATTCAGGGGAGCAGCAGAGGGAATTATCAGAAGATATTTAATTGAAGAAAAGAACTATCTTGATGCTGTAATTGGTTTACCTGCAAATATATTTTTTGGTACAGGGATTCCAACGGTAATTTTAGT
>JAOZTV010000102.1 GCA_029939015.1 Candidatus Aminicenantota bacterium | reverse complement strand
AACCGCAGGCATACTAATAAGTATGTCGAGGATTTTTGTAAAGCCTTATGGTGCAGCAAGCTTTAGCCTATTCGCCGAAAGAATCGCTCAATTTAGGTAATAGATATACTGGAATAATGAAAAAAAAAAATAAAAACATAAAATCAATTCCTGATGCTACTGATTTTTATGATTTGTTTGATATAAATGGAAATGATGCTAAGCATGAAGATAGTTTTGAAGAATTATTTAAGAAGTCTGAAAAAGATCCTGAGTTAAAAAAAATTCAGGGACAGAAATCTGATAATTATAAAACTATACCTATCTCAATTAAAGAACGTATCAAATCATATCCTGTACCTCAGCGTAAATATGATCTTCATGGATTAACCGGTTCAGAATCTGAAATTATAACTGAAAAATTTTTAAATGAATCGACGCTGAGTGGATTAAAAACCGTAAGAGTAATAACCGGTAAGGGGCATCACTCATCAGCCGGTTCGGTTTTACGAGATAGAATTGAAAATTTGGCAAATATTTTAAAGAAGAATAAGAAAATACTTGGATGGAATTGGGAAAAGAAGTATAAAGAAAAGAGCGGCTCAATTATTTTTTATTTGAATACCTAAAATGAGTATAAATATAATCTCAATAATAATGGCAATGCTTGCTTATACATGTATCTCTGCCGGTTTTGTCTTAATGAAAAAAGGAATATCTTGGATAGGATGGGAAGGAAAAAAAAACACAGCGTATTATAAAAATATCTTAATATGGATATCTGGGTTTATCATTATGAACATATATGGAGTTCCCAGTGCAATTGCTTTAAAACATTTACCTGCACATATAGTAGCAGCCTTTGCCGGATGGGGCATCATTGTCTTGGTATTACTATCTTATTTCATTATAAATGAAAAAATATATTTAACCGATTATGCTTTTGCTTTAGCAATCATAATTGGAATAATTTTACTAAATATATTTGAAAAACCTTATGCTCAACAACAACAAAATAACATTATCTGGATGATTATACTTTGTTTTTTTCCATTAATTTTGTTTATGATAAGTTTTATTAAAAACTTGAGTGATAAAACCAAAACTGTTGTTTTTGCATCAGTTTCAGGCATTTCAGCAGGTTTAATGGTCGTATTTTTAGGATTACTTGTTAATAATTATAAATATTATGTTTTGAAATATTTTAATTCTCCTTACCTGTATTTATATGTTTTTTTTGCTCTATTATCATTTTTTGCATTACAGATGGCATTAAAAAAAGGTGCAATGATAATTATTGGTCCAGTACAATATGCCTCAAATATAATATATCCATTATTTGCATCTATTCTCATTTTTAATGAAAATATTATAGCTATTCAATATCTATCAATAATATTAATTATTTATTCAGTTAGTAAAATTTTAAAAAAGCATTAATCCTTTAATAAATTTTGTACTTGTTTTACTTCTTGTAATTTATCAAAATGTGATACTAAAATCCCATTTTTTGTATTTATAACTACTATATTGTCAAGACCTATAATTGCAATTGGTTTATTTTCAGTTGAAAATGTCATTGAATTTGAGGTTTCTATTAAAGCATTTTTACCTTTTTTTGCATTGCCGTTTTCGTCTTTATTTTTCAAATCATATACACTTGACCATGAACCAACATCATTCCAGATGAATTGTACAGGTGATATTTTTACTTCCTTTACACGTTCCATAAGGGCATAATCAATTGAATCAGGTTTAATTGTTCCAAAAAGTTCATAAAATTTTTCTTTATTTTCAAAAGACTCTTCGAGTTTGATATACTGCTCAAAATAATAATTTGAATATTCTTGCAAGAATGATTTGAAGTTATCTAATCTATAAACAAACATACCTGAATTCCAGAGATAATTTTTCTCATCAAGGTATTTTTGTGCTGTTCCTTTGTCCGGTTTTTCTTTGAATTCCTGTGCATTGAAAAAATCTGAATTATTGATACTCTCCTTGTTAGTGCTATCAAATTTTATATATCCGTAACCTGTATGAGGTGAATCTGGCTTTATTCCAAATGTGATTATATTCTTATTGTCAGCAAGTTCGTAAGCATCTTTCATCTGTTCTGCAAAGATCTTTGAATCGGGAATATAATGATCAGCTGGTACAACAAGTACTTTGGCATCTTTATTAATATTAGATAAAAATATATTTGAAAGAATAAGGCAGGGAGCAGTATTTCTTGCAACCGGTTCATCAATGAAATTTGATTTTTTAAAGTTTGGAAGAGCTTTTAGAGTTGCATCTAAATATCTATTATGAGCAACAATAAATATATTGTCTTTGGGGACAATTTTTTCTAATCTTTTAAATGTCTGCAAAATAAGTGATTCGTCATCTACAATATTTAAAAATTGTTTTGGCTCTTCCAGAGTACTATAAGGCCAGAAACGAGTACCCTGACCACCTGCCATTATTAATGCAAAATTATTTTTCATTAAGGATTTTATCATAGAAATCGTTATTTAACTAACTTGCACATTCTGAAGTTATATTATAAAATTACCCCTTATGGAGATAGAATGAAAGATATTATTGCAATAATGTTTGGTTTAGGTTTAGTGGCAAATGCTGGATTATTTCTTATTCAGGCAATTAAAATTTATAAGGCAAAAAGTTCAAAAGGTTTATCAACAATGACTTTTGCAGGTTTTTCACTTTTACAGATAATTGGAATATTACATGGATTTTTTCAAAAGGATTATTATCTGTTATCAGGAATGGCTGCAAGCCTATTAGCCTGTGGTACAGTTACTATTTTATCCATAATTTACAGGGAGAAAAAATAGATGACTAATGAAAAAAAGCCAAAAAAAAAGAAATTGTTCAAGGTATTAGCTGGAGTATTTATTGGAGCTTTATTAGGCTTTTTATATTTTAAGTTCTTTGGATGTAATAGTGGTTGTGCAATTTCTTCCAATCCTTATATAAGTACTGTTTATGGAGCTGTATCAGGGTTTGTAATTACAATTTTTTAATATATTAATGAAAAATTTTACTTGAACACTTTTAGTCTTTGCGTTATACTATATTTAGTATATATAAAAGGAGGCAATATGAAAGATGTTCTTGCAATTATCTTAGGTGGTGGAAGAGGTACCAGATTATTCCCTTTAACAAAGGTTAGGTCAAAGCCTGCTGTACCAATTGGTGGGAAATTCAGATTAATAGATATTCCAATATCTAATTGTCTTCACTGGGGTATAAAAAAAATATTTGTTTTAACTCAATTTAATACAGCATCATTGCACAAACATATATCAGGAACTTATAAATTTGATGGTTTTTCAAAGGGCTTTTTGCAAATATTAGCCGCACAACAGACTATAGAAAACACAAACTGGTATGAAGGCACAGCCGATGCAGTAAGAAAAAATCTTTCGTATATAAAGGGTCGTGATGTAAAATATGTTGTTATTTTATCTGGTGACCAATTATTCAGAATTAATTTAAAAGAAGTTATTGAATTTCATAAAGAGAATAATTCAGAAATTACAATTGCTTCAAAGCCTATTAAAAGAGAGGAAGCAGAAGAATTTGGAATGCTAAAGATATCTGAAGACAAAAAAATATTAGATTTTTTTGAAAAGCCAAAGGATCTTTCGATTGTTGATTCATTATTTAATAAGGATGAAATAGTAGGTGAGACAGGTGGTTTAAATTATCTTGCTTCAATGGGAATATACATATTTAATAAGGATGTTTTGGTTGATGCATTAGAAAAATCTGAGCATGAGGATTTTGGCAAACAAATTATTCCTGAATCTATTAAGACAAAACGAGTATTCTCCTATGTTTTTAATGATTATTGGGAGGATATAGGAACAATTAAATCTTTTTTTGAGGCAAACCTTGATTTTGCATCGGTTGTTCCTAAATTTAATTTTTATGACGAAGATGCTCCAATATACACGAATGCAAGGTTCTTACCCGGTTCAAAAGTTAAACATTGTATTATTAACCAGACTTTAATATCAGATGGTTCTATACTTGAGGGTAGTGAGATAACTGACTCAGTTATTGGTATAAGGTCTATAGTTAGAAGTGGCTCAACATTGAATAGGGTTGTTATGATGGGGGCAGATTATTTTGAAAAAAAAGATGAAAAAAGCACTAAACTTGGAATAGGTCATGGTTGTATAATAAAAAATACAATTCTTGATAAAAACGTAAGAATCGGTAACAATGTAATAATAGATTATCAGGGAAAAGAACAGACCGTTGACAAAGGCAAATATCATATTGTTGACGGAATAGTAATTATTCCAAAAGGAATTATGATTCCCGATAATACTAAAATAATGTAAAAGGAACATAAATGAAAATTTTATTAATATATAACCCTTATGCAGGTCATGGCAAAGCAAAAAAACTTTTCCCTGAGATTGAGAAAGAATTGATTAGAAAAGAAGTGAAATTTGACATACAATTTACTGAATATAGAGGACATGCTGTCGAAATAGTTAGAGATGCAGATATCTCTTCTTACGATGGTATTATCGCTGCCGGTGGCGATGGTACATTATTTGAAGTTATCAATGGTTTATACAAAAATGAATATAGGAAGAAATTAAAAATACCTTTGGGAGTATTGCCTATTGGTACTGGTAATGCTTTTTGTAGAGACATTGGCTTAAAAACAGATGAATGGAAAGAATCTATCGCATTGATATCAGGTAAAAAAACAAGACCTGTTGATGTTGGCAAGATAACTACTCATGGACAAATATATTATTTTTTAAATATTGTCGGTCTAGGTTTTGTAGCTGATGCAAATAAAGATGCTCAAAAATTAAAAATATTCGGTAATTTTTCTTATACTCTTGCGGTATTATATGAAATTATTAAATTAGGTAATTATGAACTTGAAATGAAACTTGATGGGAAAATTATAAATAGAGAAAATATTTTTGTTGAAGTATCAAATAGCCGTTATACAGCTAATTTTCTAATGGCTCCTGATGCAAAAATTGATGATGGTTATTTAGATATAACTCTTTTAAATAAGACAACAAGACGAAAAGTATTAAAAGCTTTTCCAAAAATATTTAATGGAGAACATATTCACGAGGATGATATTGAAACATTTAAGGCAAAAAAAATTGAGATTAAAACAAGTGTTCCTAAGGTGCTAACACCTGATGGAGAGTTACTTGGTTTAACACCAATTACGATAGAATGTTTGCATAAGGCTGTTTCAGTATTTTGGAGATGAAACAAATACGCTCTGCTTTTCTCTGGATATTTTTTCTTTTCTATGCATTTAATTTTCTTGTTTTTGCAATAATTTGTACCTATTTATTTCCTGTAGAAAAATATAATCCATGGTTACAATTTCTATTTAGAGGTTTTTTAAAGATATCTGGAATAAAGGTTGAAGTCAAAGGTCTTATAAATATAAATAAAGACAAGGTCTATCTCTTTATGTCTAATCATGTAAGTATATTTGATGTTGCTTTATTTGGGGGTTATATTCCTAATGTTTTTAGAGGAATTGAAGCCGAAAGGCAATTCAAATGGCCAATTTATGGTTTTGCAATAAAAAGGCTTGGAAATATTCCAATAAATAGAAAGAGTCCAGCTATTGCAATGAAAAGTATTAATAAGGCAGTAGAAAAAATAAAGAACGGTCTTTCTATTTTAATTCTTCCTGAAGGTCATAGAACTCTTACAGGAGAAATGAAACCTTTTAAAAAATTACCATTTCTTATTGCAAAAAACTGTGAAAAAGAGCTCGCTCCAATTGGGATATCAGGTTTATTTTCATTAAAAAAAAAAGGTTCCTGGTTAATTACGCCAGGTAATGTACAGATCAATTTTGGTAAGCCAATAGGAGTTGAAGAAATTAATAAGCTTTCTATTGATGAATTAAAAATAATTACGAAAGAAAAAATTGAAAAATTAATAGATTATAAGTGAGTTGAAGGTTCGAAATGTAGGGGCGAATCTATGTGTTCGCCCTGTTCTTATTAATATAAAAAAATATCAAGATATTTAATAAGAGCTGGGCAGACACGCAGGTCTGCCCCTACATAAAATTACATTTAGTTACTAAAGAGTTGAAAGGGAGAGAGTATGAGAATTTTTACTATTGCAGGCTGGTCAAACAGTGGTAAAACAACACTTATTATTAAACTTATTAAAGAACTTAAAAAAAAGGGTCTAAAAGTTATGGCTCTTAAAAATGCATCAGAAAAATATTATCTTGAACCTGAAGGCAAGGATAGTCTTAATTTTTTGCAGGCAGGGGCAGATAGCGTATTTCTTAGTTCAAAAAAAGAACTTATGAAAATGGAATTAATTGCTGACAAAAATAGGCTATTTGAAAAACTTGAAATAGAATTTGAAAAATATGATGTTATTCTCCTTGAAGGTTTAATGAAGGAAGGAAGTCCAATAATAGAAGTATTCAATTTTGAAAATAATAATAAATTAAAAGTTTCAAAAAAAGAGCTATATGCAATAGTTTCAGATAATTATTCAACAAAAGATATCCAATGTTTTAAGAGGGATGAAATAGATAAAATAATCAAATACCTTTTAGATGAATAAAAAACTATTTAAAAGATAATACATATTAATATACTATGGAAAATATTTTTTTAAACATTAACACTTGAAATAATTATTTTTTTAAATTATTATTAATTATAATCTATTTTCAATAGGGGGAATTATGATTAATTCAAAAAGTTCAAAATTGTCATTTTTTAGTAAATTAAAGATATCAAAAAAAATATTGATATCTATGCTGATTTCTGGAGTGGTACCATTAATTATTATTACTATTCTTGTAAATAATATGATTTCAAACCAATTAGAAGAAGATGCATTTTCAAAACTTGAGGCTGTTCATCAATTAAAGAAAAACCAAATAAGTAATTATTTTCTGGAACTCAAAAATCAATTAAAAACAATAAGTACTACAAAAGACTTTTTAGATGATTTTGCTAAACTTAAAGAATTTCATATCAAAATGGAAGTAGGGGCCGACCAGCCATACCCTATTAAAAATGAAGAATATATTACAATTCATAATAATATTAATAAATATTTCAAAAAAGTATTAAAAAATTTTGGGTATTATGATATTTTTATGGTGTGTTCAGCTCATGGTCATGTAATGTTTACGGTAACAAAGGAAGCAGATCTTGGTGCAAATTTAGTTCATGGTAAGTATAAAAACACAAATCTTGCAGAATTAAGAAGAAAGGTATTAAAGACAAAACAGATTGAATTTGTTGATTTTTCACCTTATGCTCCTTCTAATAATGAACCTGTCGCTTTTGCAGGTATTCCAGTATTTGGAGATAATGGCAATATGTATGGTGTATATATGATACAAATATCTATTGATAAAATAAATCAGATAATGCAGGAAAGAACTGGTCTAGGTAAGACTGGCGAGACATACCTTGTTGGTATAGATAAGAAGATGCGTTCAGACTCATTTCTTAATCCAAAAGATCGTAGCATTAAAGCATCATTTGCAGGTACTATAGCAAAAAACGGTGTTGATACAGAGGCTGTAAACAAAGTGTTCAAGGGTAAATCCGGTAAAAAAATTATTACAGACTATAATGGTAATCCTGTACTCAGTGTTTATGCTCCTTTAGAAATAGGTGATATTAAATGGGCAATTATTGCTGAGATTGATGAGACTGAAGCATTTGCTGCAAAAAATAGTCTTATAAAACTAATCTTATCTATTCTGATAGTTTCAATTATAATAATTGTCTTCTTTGCTTTATTCATTGCAGGTATAATTTCAAAACCATTAACGAGTATGAAAAATGATTTAATAAGATCCATAGAGGGAAATGATCTAACTATGCACGTGCAGGTTACAACAGGTGATGAGATAGCAGATCTTGGAAATAGTTTTAATGATTTTAATAATAATATAAGAGAAATTGTTAAAAATGTTAGAGAAAATGCACAGGAAATAAATAATTCAACAAGTGAAGTTTCAGTTGCAAGTGATGATCTTGCAGAGAGAACTAATGACCAGTCTGCCTCTGTTACTGAGACTTCTTCGACAATTGAGGAATTTGCGAATCTATTAAAATCGAATCTAACAAATGCCGAAGAGGTATCAAAATCAATGACATCCTTATCTGATGATATTAATAATAATACCGAGCTTGTTAAAAATGTAACTGTAACAATGGGGGATATTAACGATTCAAGTCAAAAGATAAATAATTTAATATCAGTCATAAATGATATTAGTTTTCAAACAAATCTTCTTGCATTAAATGCAGCTGTAGAGGCAGCAAGAGCAGGGGAAGCAGGCAGAGGTTTTGCTGTTGTTGCATCAGAGGTAAGGGTACTTGCTGGAAAAACAGCTGAATCATCAAAAACGATTGAGACAATAGTTAGGAGTAATGTAGAGTCAACTCAAATGGGTATAGATCTGGTTGGCAAGATGTCAGAGTTTTTTAATTCAATTACTCAAAAAATATTGGATCTTGTTGATAAGATTGAACAAATTAATTCAAATTCAAATGAACAAACCACAGGAGTTGAACAAATTTCAATTGCAATAAATCAATTAGAAAATGTCATTAACCAGAATGCAGCCTTAGTTGAAGAATTATCTGCAACTGCAAAGTCAATGAAATCAAATTCCATGGATTTGTCTGAATCAGTAAGTGTTTTTAAAATTGATGATTCATCAAATGTAAGTAAAGCAAAACCAAGAGCAAAAGTAATAAAAGAGAATAAAAAACCAAAATCTAAAAAGGAAGAAAAAAATGATGATGATTTTTTTAGTGCAGATGAAGATGGTTTTGAGGAGTTTTAAATAATTATTAAAAAATAATTTTATTATAAAAAGATTGCTTTTTTTTTGTTTTTTTTTTATAGTATAGTATATTAAATTAAAAGGAGTGGATAATGAACTTAAAGGTAGAAAAAAATGATGCAAAGGCTACAGTTTTTATAAGCGGAAATATTGATATTCCAGGAGCAGAGGATTTAAAAAAAACTCTTGCAGGATTAACAGAAGAGAACTTAACAGATGTTGTAATTGATTTTACAGGTGTAACTTTTATAGGTAGTTCAGGTATTGGTAAACTATTACTATTTTATAAGAATTTTACAGCTAAGGGTGGCTCTCTATCAATTATTAATTTATCAGATGAAATTATTGCATTATTTAAGGCAATAAAATTAGACAAATTATTTAATATTTAATCATCATTATATTTATTATTTTCAATTAAGATGAGGTAACGATATGGAAATATCTAATAAAAAAGGTGAATTGCTTTTTAAAGGTGAATTTATTCTTGATAATATTGAAGAAGTAAAGGAACAGCTTATATTATTATCAAGTAAAATAAAAACAAAAGAAGTTAAGTTAAACCTTATTGATGTTGTTGAAATAGATTCAGCTGGAATACAGTTAATCTTATCTTTTTGTAAAACCCTTAAAGAAGATGGAATCGCATATTCTATTACTAAAATTAATGAAGATATTTTAAATATTCTTGAAATATCCGGATTAGGCAGATTTATGAACTTAGTATAGAAATTATTATCAGGAGTAGAAATGGGAAAAAACATATTAACAATTGATGATTCACCTACATTGAGGGCTTCAGTTAT
>JAOZTV010000401.1 GCA_029939015.1 Candidatus Aminicenantota bacterium | reverse complement strand
ATCAACTATAGTATTAATCATAATTGTATTTTTAGTTTCTACTGGAATTAATGCAAAAAAAGATGAAGGAAAACTTACATTGGATAGGCTTTTTTCAGGAGAATTTGAATCTGAAAATTTTGGGCCTGCTCGTTGGCTTAAAAATGGTAAAAAATATACGACACTTGAGAAGTCTTTAAATAATAAAGGGAATGATATTATTGCCTATGATCCAGCAAAAGGAAAAAGAAATATTATTGTTTCTGCAAAGGAACTTATTCCTGATGGTAAAAAAATATCTCTTAAAATTGCAAATTATTCATGGTCTAATGATGGTAAATGGCTTGTTGTTTTTACGAATACAAAAAGAGTCTGGAGGCAATTTAACAGAGGTGATTATTGGTTATTTAACCTGAAAACAAGAAAATTAAAGAAGATTGGCAGGGATGCAAAACCGTCAACTCTGCTTTTTGCAAAATTTTCTCCAGACAGCAAAAAAATAGCCTATGTGAGAGAAAGGAATTTATATATTGAAAGCCTGGATGGGAAAGAATTTATCCAATTAACTAAGGATGGATCTTCAAATATTATTAATGGTACATTTGACTGGGTATATGAAGAGGAATTACATATGAGAGATGGGTTCAGATGGAGTCCTGATAGTACAAAACTTGCTTACTGGCAGTTGAATACAGAAGGCGTTAGGGATTTTTATCTAATAAATTATACAGACGACCTTTATTCCAAAGTTACTCCTATTCAATATCCTAAAGCAGGTACAACAAACTCAGATTGTAAAGTGGGTATTGTTTCAGTTTTGGGAGGGAAAACAAAATGGTTTAAGTTTCCAGGAGACAGTCGTCAGCATTATATTGCAAGAATGAAATGGGCGGCAGGTTCTGATGAAGTGATTATTCAGCGTTTAAACAGATTGCAGAACACAAATTGGGTAATTCTTGGAAATGTTAATACAGGTAAAACAAGAACTGTAATTATTGAAAAAGACAAGGCATGGTTAGATGTAGTTGATGATTTAATATGGTATGAAAATGGCAAGTTTTTTACCTGGATTAGTGAAAGGGATGGATGGCGACGACTCTATATTGTAAACCGTGTTAATGGAAAGATGAGAAGAGTGACAAATGGAAATTTTGATATTATTTCAATTGTATCTATAGATGTAAAAAAAGGATGGGTTTACTATATTGCATCACCTGATGATCCAGGACAGAGATATTTATATAGAATGAGGCTTAGTGGAAAAGGTAAGCCACAACTTTTAAGTAAAAATAAGAAGGGTACACATTCTTATATTATTTCTCCAGATAATCATTGGGCGATTCATACCTGGTCTGCTTTTGGCAAGCCTCCTATAACTGATCTTGTAAAGCTACCTTCTCATAAGACAAAAAAAATACTCCTCACAAATAGTAAATTAAATAAAAAGGTTTCAAAAATAAAAAAAACTTCTCCTGAATTTTTTAGAATTAAAATTAAAGATGGAACATTTTTGGACGGATGGTCTATAAAACCTCCTGATTTTAATGAGAAGAAACAATATCCGGTTCTTTTTTATGTATATGGAGAGCCATGGAATCAAACAGTTCTTGACAGATGGGGCAGAAGAAACTATCTCTGGCATCTAATGCTTGCACAAGAGGGATATGTAGTTATAAGTCTGGATAATCGTGGTACTCCTGCTCCAAGAGGTAGAGAGTGGAGAAAATGTATATATAGACAGGTTGGAATCCTTGCATCAAATGATCAGGCAGAAGGAGCAAAGGCCTTAATCAAAAAATATAAATGGATTGATCCAAAAAAAATTGCAATCTGGGGCTGGAGTGGTGGAGGATCTATGACTCTAAATGCATTATTAAGGTATCCTGATCTTTATAAAACAGGAATGGCTGTAGCTCCAGTCACTGATATGAGATATTATGACACAATTTATCAGGAAAGGTATATGGGATTGCCATCAGATAATAAAAAGGGATATAAAGAGGGCTCACCAATAACATTTGCTAAAAACCTGAAGGGTAATCTGCTTATTATACATGGAACGGGGGATGATAATGTACATTATCAATGTACAGAGGCAATTATTAATAAATTTATAGAATATAATAAAAAATTTACGATGATGGCATATCCAAATAGAACACATGGTATTTCTGAAGGTAAAAACACAAGCAGGCATCTATTTGAATTACTTACTGACTACCTTAAAGACAAGATGCCTGTAAATAAATAAATTTCAGAAACTTATGAATTCTATGAAAACCTTAGAAAGTATATTCAGGCTTCTTTATCAAAATACATATGAAAATTTCACAAAGACAGTGTCATTTTGATCACTGGAGAGTCCTCTTTCTGAATTTCCTCTTTGATATGCAAGTTGTACAGTTCCAAAAGGAGGTTGAAATCGATAGACAAAAAGTGCTTGAATACTGTTTTTAGTTATTGATGAATTGGTCTGATAAAATAATTTAAGATAAAGATCCTTATTAAAATAGTTTGTCAGTCTGAAAACATGTATCCATGTACTTTCGTTTTCAGGGTCAGGATCTAAGATTAATCTATCCAATTCATATTCAAGAGATATATTCTTAAATAGTTTATAGTTAAGCTCTACACCGATAATTTGATAATCAAGATCAAAGCTTTTTCCAAATTTATATTTTAATTCAAGAGATTGCCATTCTCTTTTATTATA
>JAOZTV010000400.1 GCA_029939015.1 Candidatus Aminicenantota bacterium | reverse complement strand
AGCTAATATTTTAAAACCACTTATTCTGATTGGAACCTTTGCCTTGGCAATGGCGTTTGCTGCAAATGACCTTGTTAATTTCATTGGTGTTCCTCTTGCCGGATTAAAAGCGTTTCAAGCTGATCCTCATGCTATAGGAAAGCCAATGACTGCCTTAGATGGCAAACAGGCTTTACCGTTTGAAACTTTATTATTGATTATTGCAGGTTTAATTATGGTCATTACACTATGGCTTTCAAAAAAGGCAAGAACAGTATCTAAGACTGAACTTGGACTTGGAAGGCAGGATGAAGGTATTGAAAAATATGATTCAACTCCACTTTCAAGAGCTATTGTAAGAATGGGTAATTCTCTTGGTAATATTGTAAGTATTATTCTTCCAAAATCATGGCAGAAGGTTATTGATAAGAGGATAGACTACTATAGTTTTGAACCTGAAGCAAAAGATGAGGATCAGGCATTTGATCTTTTAAGAGCATCTGTAAATCTAATGGCGGCAAGTATGTTGATATCTTTTGCAACCTCATTAAAACTTCCATTATCAACTACTTATGTTACTTTTATGGTCTCTATGGGTACTTCTTTTGCAGATAGAGCTTGGGGTAGGGATAGTGCAGTTTATAGAATAACAGGTGTTATAACTGTAATTGGCGGTTGGTTTATGACTGCGTTCATTGCTTTTTCACTGTCATCATTATTCGCGGTCTCAATTTTTTACTGGAAGCCTTCTGTATTGGTAATACTATTATTTACTATAATTATTTTGATAAAAAACAGGAAAACACATAAAAAAAATGAAGACGTTGACGACTCACTTAATATATTTAATTTAAAAAAGGTTAAAGATATTGATTATGCAATTGATACCTCTTTTAATCATGCAGGAATTTTTCTTGAAAAAGTAGCGAGTTCATTAGATGATGGATTTTCAGGTCTTTTTAAAAATAATAGATTGAAATTGAGGGCAGTAAGAAAGGAAACAAAGGTAATTCAACAATGGGCCAATATAATTATTGCAAATATGTTTAAGTTTTTACGACTATTTCAAACTACAGAATATAAAAAAACACAACCTTTCTCAAAGACAATAGAAACATTGCAGGAAATTGTTGAGAGTAATAGAGATATTATTGTAAGGGCGTATAATCATATAAATAATAATCATACCGGTTTATTGGACGTTCAAATTGAAGAACTTAAACAGATTAAGAAACTAACTCTTGAAGCAATAATGCTTGCAGCTAAGAAATTAAAAAAAGAGGAAGACCTTAATCTAATTAAAATAAGAGAATACGAAAAAAAGCTTAATGATATGGTTCTCTTGTTTAATGAGAATCAGGTAAAGAGAATTCAGGATAATTCATCAAAGACAAGATTAAGTATTTTGTTTTACGGTCTAATCTGGGATATGAAAAAAATATTAACAAATACAATTAATTTACTCTCTATTCTTAAAGAAACAATAGAACGGAG
Source organism: Candidatus Aminicenantota bacterium (assembly GCA_029939015.1). Taxonomy (GTDB): domain Bacteria; phylum Acidobacteriota; class Aminicenantia; order UBA2199; family UBA2199; genus JAOZTV01. The sequence continues at coordinate 1,226 of JAOZTV010000400.1, read as the reverse complement.
AGAAAAATAAGAGGATAATCAATGAACAGTTTCTCAAGACAAAAAATTCTTTTAGAATCATGGCAAATACTAAAAGAAAACCCTGTTTTTATAATAGGATTTTTTTTATTTATTTTTTTAATAAGTATTGCACCAAATTTTCTTATCAATGATTTTAATCTTGAAAAAGAAGTTGTAAACAATACACCAATTGTATATCAGATTCTTATATTTATCCTACAAATTATAATTAGCTATATATTAATTAGAGTTTTATTATTAATTGTTGATAAACGACCTTTAAATAAAGAAAATATTTTACCTAGCAACCAGATGTTTTATAATTTCACAATAGGTACAATTATCTATGATATTGGATTGATTTTACTTGTAATGTTAATGCAAAAGATGGGACCTGCTGGAATAATTGCATTCTTACTCTTTATTTTTATTATACTCAAATTTCAATTTGTAAATTATATAATTATTGATAAAAATACCACCGCCTTAACTGCTTTTAAAATTAGTAATGAAATAACAAAAAATGAATTGGTCGAGATATTTCTTCTCTTTATGTCACTATTATTTATTAATATTATTGGTGCAATTTTTTTTGGTATTGGATTATTATTAACAATGCCGGTTTCTATTATTGCAATTGTATTATTGTATAAGGAATTGATTAAAAAAGTGAGTTTTGAAAGTGAAGGATAGATGTCCTACATGTTTTAGGAAAATAATTTTCTTTATTTTTTTTGTTATCTTATTTGTTATTTCCAGATTTATTTGATTTATAATGTCGAAAAGATTAAAAATTCAATTTTCAGGAATTGTTCAGGGAGTGGGGTTTAGACCATTTATTTATAAATATGCGAAAGAATTGAAATTAACTGGTTTTGTTAGAAATAATACTGCTGGTGTTGACCTTGAATTAGAGGGCGAGAGAATTGATGATTTTATGGAAATTGCCTTAAATAATCTTCCTCCACTTGCCAAGATAGATGATTATAGTGTCAATGAGATTGAAATAAAAAATTCTGTAGAATTTAAAATAATTAAGAGTAATAGCTCAAATTTGGTTTCAATGATAATGTCCCCTGATATTGCTTTATGTTCTAATTGCAGAGACGAGTATTATTGTTTAAAAGATAGGCGAAGCCTATATCCATTTATAAACTGTACCGACTGTGGTCCTAGATTTTCAATAATAAAAGATTTGCCTTATGATAGACCTAAAACTACAATGA
>JAOZTV010000399.1 GCA_029939015.1 Candidatus Aminicenantota bacterium | reverse complement strand
GTGGTTATGAAAATTGCTGTATAAAATTCTCAAAAGAATTGTTCTCTGAAAAATTTATTTCAAATTCTAAATCAGAGATTTTATCAATTCTTACTGAATCTATACCAAAAATTTTCAGTTTATCATAAGTTAAAAGTTCCCATACTTTTAACTTTAAAATATCCCTTAAAATCCAATCCCCCAATTCCCGGTTAGAATAAGACATTAATGCTTTTCCATTTTCTTGACAAATCTTAGACTTCATTGTTTTACCATTTGGTAGTTTTAATGAAAATGGAGTTTCTCTATCAGGGAAAAAATCTGGGAAATATTTATGGATTATAATTGGCACAGGAATATAAACTTCGTTTGGGTGTCGAGGTCTTCCTTTTGCGTTCCATTGATTTAACCCACTTCTCTCATACACTTTTTGTTTACTACCATATAATGGCAAAAATATTGTTCTTTTAATTCTTTCTTTCTTGGACAAGTTCAGTTCATTTAATGATGAATGTTCCAATGATATGTCTTTTTTTAAAACATTAATTCTTTTTAAAAAACAATCCTGTAGTTGTTCTATTGGATCATTTAATATATCAACATCAAATTCATTTAATACCTTTTGTGTATTAAACCTTTTAAAAAGAGTGCTTTTAGAAAGAGAAAAAGAATATTCACTTTTATCATCATTAAATGAGATTGAAGTTGATTTAGCTTTTATATTTTTAATATTGCCAATATCAATCAAGTGCATTGGCTCTTCAAATACGCTAAATATACCTTTTCCCCTTATAATACAGTGATAAATTGAGTTATTTATTCCATGTACACTTTCAGTGAATTCTATTCTGGAATTTCTTAATTCTGCTATTTTTTTTATTTTGTCAAATGAGTTGAGGTCTTTATACTGAGGACGATCATTATTAAATTCTGCAATCTTTTGCAGACTTTTGTTATTATTAGCAAGAAAAGTTTTAAGTCCAATTCCTATAAGTCCTTTTTTTGCATCAGCTGAGACATCACTTCTTGATAAATCTTCTGCATCAAAGGCCTTGCAGAATAATCTTTCCGCAACTCTATAATGTAAATATGGAATTGCTGATTCTGAGAACAAATTAGAGAGTGCTCCTATAAGCTTAAGTAAATTTACATACTCATTCTGTTGATTTGTTGTCTGTAGGTCAAAAAACATTTGCTATTCGATTGCTTGTTTAATCTTTCTTCCAATTGCTTCAATTACTGGGACTGTTACAGAATTTCCAATTTGTTTATATAATGCTGAATTTGGTAATGACTCTGGGAGTACGAAACTATTATCATATCCCTGAAATCTAGCACATTCTCTCGGCGTTAGTTTTCTTATATCTAGATGATCAAGCAATAGAGGCACATTATGACCCCCAGTTCCCATATTTGCTGTAAGAGTTGGGCATAAATTACTTTTGTTTTCTCTTACATATACTCTGCGCCATTGATACAGTGTTTCTTTATTTGTCATTTCTTTTTTTAGTATAGGGTAGTATCTGCTATTAATATAGTAAAATTTTTGGTCAATATCACTATCTAACAAGTCTTTTATACTTACATTCAATTCAATTTTTGAAGGAAATTTGAATTTTTTAAGATGTTTTCTATACTTAAACCCAACTATGTATATTCGTTCTCTATTCTGTGGAATATTTCCATATTCTGCACTATTTAAGACCTTATAACTTAAATTATACCCTCTCTGTTCCAGTTCAGATTTAATGATTTTGAAAGTATTGCCTTTATCATGAGAAACTAAATTTTTTACATTTTCTAATAAAAGAACTTTAGGTTTAAATGCGTCTATAAACCTTAATATTTGAAAAAAAACATTCCCCCTGTCATCATCAAATCCCTTTCTGTACCCAGCAATTGAAAATGCCTGGCAAGGAAACCCAGCAGTTAGAAAATCAATTTTTTCAACTTCATTAATTTTCAAATCATTTACATCTTTTTCAATTAATCTATGATTAAAGTTTTCTTTAAATGTTACACAGGCTTTTTTGTCAATTTCGTTAGACCAAGCAATATTAAACCCTGCATTTTGCAGACCCATTTCGATGCCACCTATACCAGCAAACAAGCTTCCAATTTTTATTGATTTCATAATACTTAAATAGTAACAAATTTATTGTTATTTATCAATTATATTTACTTATTTTTTCAACATCTTCAAAGTTATTATTGCATTTTATACAGATGAAATCTTTTTTTTTATAGACTATTGTCTTTTTTTTTTCTTGATGACCTACTATTCTTGTAAAAAAATATATTGAGAGCAGGACAACTCCCGGGAAAAAAAGGTATGCAGATAGTAGAAAGAGCATATATGCACCAAAAAGTGAAAAGGCAGAAAGTAATATCAGGGTAAAGGTTTGTTTATATCCCTCTGCCTTATCTTCTTCATGTGGTAATACTTCTTTTGAACCACAGTAAGGGCATTCCGGTTTATGGACTATTTCAGTATTATTCGAATTTGTCATTAACTAAAATGCGTCTTCCAAGGACATGTGCAAAATCTGAGAATAATTCTTTGCTGTCACTCTTATCCTGTAACTCAGAAAAAATAGCCATTTTGGAATCAAGCAGGTCAATTATATGCATTGCAAATGCCTCTTTTGTTTTTGGTACTTCAGGTGATCCATATTCTTTTTCTCCATGATGTGAAAGTATAAGATGCTGGATTTGTAATAAAA
>JAOZTV010000398.1 GCA_029939015.1 Candidatus Aminicenantota bacterium | reverse complement strand
AGGACTTTATTGTCTGCGGATGAAAAATATTCTCAGGAATGTAATTTATCTGAGATATCTCATCATTTTTTGAGGGCTATTATACTTGTTGAAGATAGAAATTTCTATTCACATTATGGTGTGTCTATAAGCTCTGTTTTTCGTGCTGTTTTTCAAAATATAAAAGAGAATAAGGTAAAGTCTGGTGCTTCTACAATTTCGATGCAATTGGCAAAGCTTTTAAAAAAGAACAGGAAAAGAAATATTTTCAATAAAATATCAGAAACTTTTTTTGCTTTTAAACTTGAATTACATCTTGAAAAATCAAGGATTTTAGAAGAATATATAAACCGCCTGCCATTTGGTAATCTAATATATGGGATTAAATCTGCATCTTTATATTATTTTAAAAAAAAGCCAAAAGACCTATCCTTAAATCAGGCAATTTACTTGGCTCTTATTCCAAAATCTCCATCATTTTATAATCCCATTAATCATATTAAGAGATTAAAAAAAAGAAGAAATATAATCTTACATGAATTTAAAAAAAGCAACTTTATATCAGAGGATGAATATACAAGACTAGTAAATGAGGGTATAAAATTTAATATAAATAAAAAGGACTTTATAGCCCCACATTTCATAGAGCTTGTTTTAAAAAAAAACCAAAGCAATCTAAAAGCAAAAACAATTACAACTATTGATAAGAAAATTCAATTGGACATTAAAGGCATTCTTTCGGAGTATATAATCAGATTAAAACCGTATAATATCAAATCTGCGGCTGCTGTGGTTATCAACAAAAAGAATGAGGTAATTGCGTATGTTGGCTCACCTGATTATTTTAACAAGAAATCCAGTGGTTCTGTTGATTATGCCTATTCTCTTCGTCAACCAGGATCAACTCTTAAACCGTTTATATACGCTCTAGCTTTAGAGAATGGTTGGACAGCCTCATCAATTATTCCTGATGTTAGATTCCCTTCAAGAGGTGGTTTTTTCCCTTCTAATCATGATGGTAAAGAGCATGGACCACTAAGGCTAAGGCCTGCACTTGCCAACTCCTTTAATATCCCTGCATTTTATCTTGCTATGAAACTTACACCAAAGTTGATAATTGACAGATTACAGAAAGCAGGTTTCTCATATTTGAATAAAAACTCAGGTTTCTATGGTGAAACGATTGCACTTGGTGCTGGCGAAGTAAAATTATTCGATCTTGTAAATGCTTATACATTATTTGCAAATAAGGGTTTTATAAAATCACCCACATTAATTATTGCTAATAAAACAAAAAGTGTAAAAGTTTTTTCAGAAGAAGCCTCATATCTAATCTGGAATATATTATCTGACCCTGAAGCAAGGGCAATCAGTTTTGGGTATTATTCTTCTATGAGCCTTCCCTTTCCTGTAGCAATAAAGACTGGTACTTCAAAAGGTTTTAGAGATAAATGGGCAATTGGAGTGAATTCTGAATACTCAATAGGTGTATGGCTGGGAAACCCATCTGGAGAAAATATGGCTGACTTAACGGGAATTGCCAGTGCAACTTCAATATTGAGAGATATATTTCTTTTAGTACAAAAGGACTGGAATAAAGGTATTGTCATTCAACCAGATGGGCTTCAAAAAACCAAAATATGCACTCTCTCCGGTGATATCGCAAGCGAATTCTGTAAAGAGACAAAGGAAGAAATTTACATTAATCTTCCCAAGAAAGAATGTTCTTATCATCAATTAAGAGAAAACAAAATAATTACAGTATTTCCGGAATTATATAAAAAGTGGGCAATAAAAAACAATTTATTACAAAATATTGGAATCTCTAAAAATATTAAAAGACGAATTTCATTTCCACAAAAAAGAGATTTTTTCTATATATCTGATGACATACCAATAGAAAGTCAGACAATAAAATTTAAAGTAATTGGATTTGATAATGGAGAGATAATTGAATATTTGTTAAACAAAAAAACTTTAATAAAACTTCCCTTTCCAGAATTTCCTTCCTGGCAATTAAAAAAAGGAGATTATAGTTTTGTTATTAAAAATGACAGTAAAATTATTGATCAAGTTGTATTTTTAGTTAGATAAAAAAATATTTATTTATTGACATTATGTGCATATAATCATAATATAATCTTTATATAGTGTTGAGGATAAAGCATATATAATTTTTTTTTATTGAGGAGATTGATCTAAAATGAATAGTAATCAAATAACAAAATATAATGATAATGTAATGGAGCATTTTAAGTCCCCGAGAAATGTCGGGGAAATTGATGATGAGAATGTAAGTGGCTTTTCAATTACAGGTGATCCTGAATGCGGAGATCAGCTCTATCTCTGGATAAAGGTTGAGAAAGAAAAAATTGTTGATATAAAATTCAAATTATTCGGATGTCCTGGAGCTATTGCAACTAGCAGTATGATGACAGTTCTTGCAAAGGGCAAGAGTATAAAAAAAGCAAAAAAAATAACAGATGATGATATAATTAACAGTCTTGGAGGAATCCCGGAAAACAAAAAACACTGTTCATTACTTGGTGTTGTTGCTCTTCAAAATGCGATCAGAGAATATGAAATAAAAAAAATGAGTGAAATATTATAATTAACATAAATTTTATAGATACATAAACTAAATCAGGTGCTTCACAAGAAACTATGGGTAATATTATTTAACCTCCATGAGCCGTAACATCGTGGAGATCTGCGAAGCTATT
>JAOZTV010000397.1 GCA_029939015.1 Candidatus Aminicenantota bacterium | reverse complement strand
TGATGTTTTTGGAGGCTCTCATGGTGCAAATGATATTAGGTGGTGGGAAAACACAGGTTCTCATATATTCAAAGAACATTCTGTTGCTGGGTTTTTGTTTTCAGCAAGCGGAACTTGTGCAGGTGATATAGATAAAGATGGAGATATTGATATAGTTGGAACAGCATGGAAAGGTAAAGGTGAAGTTAACATCTGGGATAATCTTGGGAAAAATTATGATATAGATCATAATAAGTCAATATCCTCTGAACAATTTATAATATATTTAAGAAAAAATGGGGCAGTTAAAGCAAATAATTTATATAGTAAATTAAAGAAGGAAAACTCCAAAACAAAATTCATTAATAAAGTTCAATTCAATTATCTTGGATATGAGTTTCTTCAATTAAAAAAGTATGAAGAAGCCATTAAAATATTTAAATTAATGTTAAGAGAATATCCAAATTTTGCAAATGGATATGATAGTCTTGCTGAAGCATATATGGAAAATGGAAATAAAAATCTGGCTATAATAAATTATAAAAAATCTCTTGAATTAAATCCAAATAATAATAATGCAAAACAAAAACTTAAAACATTGAATAATCCAAATGGCCCGAAACTTGTAAAACAGATTAAGTATAAAGAATATTCGGCAAAAGTTTTTAAGCTTTGGAGAAAGGGAGAAAAAAACAAAGCTGTTAAGCTCTATGAAAAGGCATTAAAATTATTCCCTGAGAATTTGTATAAACTTACTCAAAATCTTGTTTTCATGTATAGACAATTAAAACAAATAGAAAAGGTTTTTGATATTTATGAATTTGGGCATAAAAGAGGATTATATTATCCGTTTTATATTAAATCTGGTCCAATTACAAAATTAATAAAACATGAAAGATTTAAAAAAATTCTCAAGAAGAATAATACACTTATTACAGAGGCTGAAAAGACTTCAAAACCAGTTTGGGAAATTAAATTACCTGAAAAATATAATAAATCAAAAGAATATCCACTATTAATTGTTTTACATGGATGGAGTGGCAGTTTACAAAGGATTAGACCAATATGGAAATCAATAAAATTCAATCAAAAAATTATCATTTCATATCTTCAGTCCTCTCAGATTGCAGGTATTGGTGCTTTTAAATGGGATGATATTAATAAGACTCAAAAAGAAGTTTTAAATCTTATAAATTTGATTAAATCTAAACATAATATAAATAGTAAGAAAATTATAATTGCTGGCTTTTCTCAGGGAGCAGCAGCATCAATAAAATTAATAATTGATAAAAAAATTCAGGTTTTAGGATTTATAGCACATTGCCCAGGTGGTGACTTTATCGAAAAATTAAGCCCAGTCAATATTAAAACAGCTGGTCAAAATGGATTAAGAGGAGTAGTACTCTCCACTGAAAAAGATCATAATAAAGAATTACAGAAAAAAATATTAAAGCAATTTGAAGAACAGAAATTTTCACATAAATATTTTGAAATTACTGGAATTGGTCATTGGTATCCAAAAGATTTTTCAAAATATCTCGACGATGCGTTAGGGTTTTTCATTAAGTAGTTTTTTTTATAAAAAAGATAAAAAAATGAAAAAAAACATAATTAATCTAGTTTTATTTTATTTAATAATTATAAACATAGGCTGTGATCCTAATTTCAATAATCAAGAAACCCCAGAACCTGTTAATAATACTATAAAAATTCTTTTTATTGGGAATAGTTTGACTTATTCTAATAATATGCCAAAAATTTTTGAAGAATTATCACTAAATTCAGGAAAAGAAGTATATGTTGACCAAATCACTCCTGGAGGTGTATCACTTGGCTTTCATAGTACTAATGTTGAAACTATAAATAAGATAAATGAACAAAAATGGGATTATGTAATATTACAATCAAGTGATATCTCCGCTTTTTTTGATTTGTATGATCATGAAATTAGAATTATAAATAAGTTGAAAAATCATATAAAAAAAAATAATAATGAAACTAAAATAATATATATGATGGTTTCGGGTTTAAGGGATGGATGGACGGGTAGAGAACTTAATGGAGAAATTGTTCATTATACATATAAGCAATATATGAAAATGATTTATGATGGTACAATTTATATTGCAAATCAATGTGATGTTATTATATCTCCTATAGGGATTGCTTGGGAAAAAGTCATAGATGAAAAATCAGAAATGAAGATTAAACTCTTTGATACTGATGGTGCACATCCTGCTTTATATGGTTCATATATTGTAGCCTGTACTTATTTTTCTACATTTTTTTCTGAAGAATTAAATAATACAATTCAATCTATTGATATTCCTGATAATATCCAAAATTTCTTTCAATTTATTGTTAATTCCGTAGTACTAAATAATCTTGAATTATGGAATAATGTTAATTAAGAGATTTATATATATTGTTTGTTCATTTTGTTTTTTAAATAGTAAACAATATATGTTATTTTTGAATAAACCTAAGTTGAGCGATTGTTTTTGATGAAGATGTTAAGAATGTTGTTACTAGAAAGCTTTGCAAAAACGGCAAACCTTTTGCAACTAAACTTTCCATGCTTTTTGAAAAGCCTTATAAGGCAACAGTTTTTAGCCTATTCGCCGAAAGAATCGCTCAATTAGGTATTAATTTATTTTAATTTTTTTTTTGTGTTTTTTAATAAATTTTTGTAAATTTCAATATCTTTTGAGTTTGGAAATGTTTTTA
>JAOZTV010000396.1 GCA_029939015.1 Candidatus Aminicenantota bacterium | reverse complement strand
CTTTTTTTGCTTAAAACAGTTTTACCATTTTTATCAATAATAGAAATAAGTATTTTGTAATAGTCAATAGCAAAATCACTCAAATTAGTTTTAAATAAGAAGTTTTGTTCTTCTGATTTATAATCTCTCATATTTTTTACAATTTTTTTGCTATAAGATTTGTCACCTTTAAATGCTATGAGTATTTTCCCATACTTTCTTAAATTCTCTGATATATTATACAATTGAAAAAATGTATAAATATTGTTTTTTTTTGTAAATATATTTTCGGGTTCTAATAATAAATTACCTCTTTTAGTCATAAATGATTTCATTCTTCTTTCATTAGTATTTTTCTCAATTTTATATGCAAGTATAGGTTTAGACATATACATATTGTTTTTATGTTTAACATCAATATTAGTGTCATAAACCGTAAATTCCTTAGAATTTGTATTTTTTAACATTATTGATAATTTATATTTCCCAGGTTTTATTGGGAAATAATCTGATATGGCAAATGTTCTTTCTTCAATTTCTTCAAATTCCTGTGTATTTAATGAAATATTATAATTTTTTTTAAATTTATATATGTTTTTACCTTTTAGGTCTTTTAAATTTCCATATATTTCAATTTTTGTATAGTATTTATTATCATATTGATCAAGAGAAAGTGTATTTAGTTTTATAAAATAATGTAAAAAATTAATTCCAATATCATTTCTTATTATAAAAGAAGTACTTTTATTTCTTATATAGTTTATTGAATAATTTACACTCACAATACCTTTATAATTGATAAATTTTTTGGCATAAAGATCATCTACATTCTTTTTTGGAGCTTGGTCAATATTTCTTAATAAAAACTCTGAAGACATAGAAGGTTGTCCCGTACTTGACTCTCCACCGGGTATTAACGAAATAGCTGTATTTGCTAAAAATGAGTTGTAGTCCTTAATTTTCATATATGCATTAAATGTGTCATTTCGATTTCCAGGAGAACCCTGGTAATTTAATAATAAATTTTGTGGCCCATCATTGACTGGTGAATAAAGTGTAAACTCGCCAGTTTTAGTTTTATCAAAAAATATAATGTTGAATATTGGTGGAATTCCAGCCTTTGGTTTCAATTGATAGTTCCATATTTCACATTCCTTAACTGTAGAAAACCCACTATGTCTTTGAATTGATATAGGTTTACCCAATATAATATGAACCTTGCCTCTATCAGTTTGCCAACCAATTTTCATTCCTCTACCATATTTTTGTTTAACATATAATAATCTTTTATAATGTTCATCTTTATACTCATTTTCAGGAGTATTTATTGTAAAGTCTCTATGCTTCCAAAATGCTTTTATAAATATATCTCTTTCATTATTAGTTATTAATTTATAAAAAACATCTCTTTCTGTTTTTGTAATGATATAATGTACTTCGTTCATCCATTTTTGATATACATTATTTAATACAATTTTTTTTGCAATTAATATATTAAACATTGAAGTACAAATTATTGATATAAGTATAATATTTTTTATAATATTTTTCATAAATAACTCCTCAATAAATATATAGCATAGGAAATTATATATGTCAACAAAAAAATGGAAAAAATGCATAAATATTGCAAAAAAAGACAAAATGATGAAAGAAATACAAAAAAAAGGCAAAGAGGTGCAAAAATAAGAAAGTAAATACAAAAAAATGGAGTAATTTACACAAAATATGTGGTTTTTTGATGTAATTATGTTGCAAAACCAAAAATCTGAATTGTAGTTTTAATGCATATATTGAAAAAAGTAGAAATATAGGGAGTATAAGAAAAACAAAGAAATATGGCATCTATCTTGCTACATGATATATTGGAGTTAATAAAAACTTCAAAATAAAATTAAATGGAGGAAACATGAAAACAGAACTTAAAACTAAGGTTCTACTAACAAGTCTTATCTTGTTTTTTATTTTTTCATCTTTCGGATATAGTATTGAGAAATATGGTGTTATATCTGGAACAGTCATGGATGATTCTGGTGCTACCCTGCCAGGCATTCAAGTAATGGTAACAGGAAAGACTTTAATGGGTAAAAAGATTTCATTTACTAATGAAAATGGTGTTTTTCGTATTGGAAGACTTCCCGTTGGTTCAGATTATAGTGTTGAAATGACACTTGAAGGTTTTAAAAAAGTAGTAAAAAAAAATGTTGTTGTTTCATTAAGTAAAACAACAAAAATATCTGCAATAATGACACTTGGTGTTATCACTGAGACAATTGTAGTTACGGGAAAAGAACTTACTATGGATCCAACTTCAAGTACAAATCAGGTAAATATTACAAATGCAATTGTTGAAAGACTTGCAAATGACAGACAGTATCAGTCAGTTATGGAAATGATGCCTGGTGCAATACCTGGTAATAATCCTGCAATGATGGGTGGTTCTGATACTGATAATATGTATCAATTTGATGGGGCAGATGCAACAGATCCTATGACCAAAACATGGTCAACGGCTGCAAATTTTGATAATTTTGAAGAAATGCAGGTGATTTCACAGGGTGCTTCAGCTGAATACGGTAGAGGAACAGGGGCAGTTATTAATGTTGTAACAAAATCAGGAAGTAATCAACTTCATGGTATTGCAAGAATCAGTATGGCCGATGTTGACTGGAATGCAGATGCAACACCAGAAAATAATAATTTTAAGGATGCCACACGATATATAAATGAAAC
>JAOZTV010000395.1 GCA_029939015.1 Candidatus Aminicenantota bacterium | reverse complement strand
TTATGGATTGGTACAAATGGAGGCGGGCTAAATAAATTTGATAAGAAAACAGAAAAATTCATCCGCTATGTAAATGATCCACAAAACATCAATAGCCTCAGTCATAACGAGATTCGTTCCATTTATGAAGACAAGTCTGGCGTTTTATGGATAGGTACACATGGCGGTGGGCTCAACAGGTTTAATAAAAAAAAAGAAACATTTACCAGATTTCAGTCAGATGAAAAAACACCACATTCTCTCAGCAATAATGTTGTCCGTTATATCTACGAAGACCATTTGGAAACACTCTGGGTAGGAACTTATGGAGGTGGTCTTAATAAATTTAACAGAGAAACCAATCGTTTCACTCATTATAGGGCAAACCCTGATAATCCAGCAAGTTTGAGCAATGATTATATCTTTGCTATCTATGAAGATATGTCTTATAACCTCTGGATAGGCACATGGGGTGGTGGTCTTAATAGATTTGATACAGAAAAAGAAACCTTTTATCAATACGGAATAAAGGATGGACTTCCCAGCAATTCTATTTATGGTATATTGGAAGATTATCAAAACAATCTCTGGATCAGTACTACAAATGGTTTATCAAAATTTAATCCTAAAACATTAAAATTTAGGAACTATCATCAATCTGACGGACTTCAAAGTAATGAATTTAACGGGGGTGCATTTTACAAAAGTCTTAGTGGAGAAATGTTCTTTGGAGGTATTAACGGTTTTAATACATTTTATCCTAAATCAATAATCAACAACAAATATATCCCACCTATAGCAATAACCTCATTTCAAAAAATGAATAAAGAAATTAAGCTAGACAAACCTATTACTGTTATCGATGAAATACACCTTTCATATAAAGATTATTTCTTTTCTTTTGAATTTGCTGCATTAGACTATACAGCACCTTTAGAAAATAAATACTCCTTTAAGATGGAAGGTTTAGACGAAAATTGGATTCAAACAAGTTCTGATAAACGATTTGCAACTTATACTACTCTTGATCCTGGAACTTATGTCTTCAGAGTAAGGGGTGCAAATAATGACGGTATGTGGAACGAAGAAGGAAAGTCTATAAAAATAATAATCTCTCCGCCTCTATGGAAAACATGGTGGTTTCAGATGTTTTTTATTATATTATTCATTCTTTTATTTTTGATAAGTTATAAAAAAAAAATGAAAGTTCTATTTATAAAAACTCGTATGGAGACAGAACTAAAAACAGCACGTGCTGCCCAGATGTCCATTATGCCGAATAAAGATCCAGCAATCGAAGGTTTTGATATATCCAGTTTATATATACCAGCAAATGAAGTTGGTGGAGACTTTTTTGACTACCTTTGGATAGACAAAGAACAGACTCATATTGGTGTTGCCGTTGGTGATGTCTCAGGTAAGGCAATGAAAGCAGCAATTCCAGCCCTCTTAGCTAATGGCATTATTTACTCAAAAGCTTCAGAAACAAATTCTATAACAGACATCATGTTTCGTTTAAATAGATCTCTATATAAAAAAACAGATAAACGGATTTTTACTGCATTATTAATTATAGCTATTAATAAATTAACAAAAAAAATGACCTATATTAATGCCGGTTTACCGGAAATATTAGTTAAATCAAGTGACGAAGTAAGAGGGTTAAAAAGTTCAAGTTCGAAATTTCCTCTTGGAGTAGTTGAGAAAAGAGATTTTGTTGAGGATGTAATTCAACTAAAAACTGGAGATGTCATTATACTTTTTACAGATGGAATCTCCGAATCATGGAATGAAAAACACGAATTTTATGGAAAGAAAAACCTGATGAAACTTCTAAGCAAAATTGATACAATAAATTTATCTTCAAAAATGATAATTGAGAAAATAATGTCTGATATCAAAGCTTTTTCAAAGAGTATAGATCAGCATGATGATATTACTCTTATTGTCATTAAGGTTCAATGAATCAATTTCCAATTGATTATAATGAACCTGTTTTTCGCCCACCAAGTGAATGGCGTTCTCTGATTCTACAGGTAACCCATGGATGTTCCTGGAATAAATGCAGTTTTTGTGAAATGTATAAATCAAAAAAATTTACAATAAAAGATATCGGTTTAATAGAGGATGAACTAAACCTTATAAAAAAATATCAAATACCAGTTAAGAGAATATTCTTAGCTGATGGCAATGCAATGGTATTGTCAACAAGCAAATTATTAAATATAATAAATTTAATAAAAAAGTATTTTCCAGAACTTAATCGAATTTCTTCTTATGCATTAGCAAATGATATTTTATCAAAATCAGACTCAGAACTTTCTGAATTAAAAGCTGCTGGTCTTGATTTAATTTATGTTGGAATAGAGTCTGGAGATGATTCTTTATTAAAAATGATAAATAAAGGTGAAGATTTTAACTCAACTGTAAAAGGTTTATTAAAATCTAAAAATGCAGGCATAAAAAGTTCTATTATGATACTAACAGGACTGGGTGGAATGGTTTATTCTAAACAACATGCTATAAATTCAGCAAAGATAGTTAATTTAATACAACCCGAATATGTTTCAACTCTGGTATTAAGCTTTCCTTATGGGCTTGAACATTATAAAAAACAATTTAGTGGAAATTTTGAAGAGATGAATCAAGTACAATTAATTGAGGAGTTAAAACTATTTTTAGAAAAAACAGAATTAGACAGATCAATTTTCAGAAGTGATCATGCTTCAAACTATCTAAT
>JAOZTV010000101.1 GCA_029939015.1 Candidatus Aminicenantota bacterium | reverse complement strand
TTAATTCGCTATATAGTATTGGCATTGCGATTTCTTTAAGATATTCTGGCAACTGTATTGACCTATAGTTTTCAAAACTTCTTCCATAAGACCAGATAGATTTACCATACTTCTTTTCTTTAACTGCTATAATTAAAGGTATAAACTTTAAATAATTTTTTTCTGTAGTATTTAAATGTGAATTTTTTATCACTTCTTCAATATACTTTGCACAATCGTTTACAAGACCATACCTCAACAAACCTTTTATATTTACTAAAACTTTGTTAAGATTCTTCGTTTTTGGAATTAAGAAGAGTTCTTTAAATGAATTTGGAACAGGTTTAAGTAATTTATTTCCTTCTCTTTTTAATTGAGCAATATAGTAATATGAAAAAGGATATTTATCTATAGTTTTTGGTTTTTTATTCTCAAGTTTTGCCAACCAATACTCTGACGCAAGTCTATAGGACAAAAACTCTGATATAAGTGTTTTTTCAAATAATGACTTTGTTTTATCCAATTCATTGTTTTTATAATAAAGCCAGGCAAGTTTCCACATTGCACCAAGATATTCTGATATTTCTGTTTCTGTTCTTCTTTTAGGTTTTTTTTCATTATTACCGTGTGCTAAATATTTTTCAAATAAAAGTTTCGCAATATCCGGTCTATCTTTCATTGTTAATTTTGCAGCATTTAGGAGGAAACCATTTTGAGCTTTAGGATATTTTGCCATCTCATCTGCCTGTGACAAAACAAGATCATATTTTTCACTTCTCAACCTTAACTTATAGAGAATTCTATTTTTAAAACCTGATAATTTATTAGTCTTTATTTTTTTAAGAAGTTTTTTTGTTTTTGAATATCTTTTTTTTGTATAATTGTATTCAGCATCGAATAATGCACTAAGTTGTTTTGAACCTGTATATCTTGAGAGCCTTTTAATAGTTCCCTGTTTGTCTTCATTAACAAAAAACACAAAAGTTTTGATCCAATCGTCTTCACTAAGAGAATTAAATAGAATTTTTAATTTTGCTTTTGAAAAAAAAGCTTCCATTCTTGAGATTTTAATTACAGGAGAAAGATACCATTTTTTAAAAATTTTTATTGCTTTATCATTATTATTTATATTTAATAAACTACTGATATACTCTTTCTTTAAGCTTTGTTTTAATTCATCATCTGTACTTTTTTCGTATGCATCAATAAAGTAAACATTCTGTTTTTGCTCAAATTTTAATTTCAATAAAATATAATCTCTTTGTCGTTTTACATATTTATTGTCAATTACCATTTTATTTAATAAAGCTTCAATGTCAATTTGAGATAGGTCTTCATTTTTTAATGATAATTTAATTTTTTTTAAATAAAGAATATTGGTCAATAATTTATTTGTATTATATAATTCTTCAATTGCAATAAAAGAGAGAGGATTTACGTCAACTTTATTAGCTTTATCAGGATCCCAATTCAAAAAATATTCAAAATCTCCCTTATTTATAAAAGATTTTTTTTTAACTATCGTTTTTTCTACAGGTTGTTTTATTTCTACTAATTTATTTTTGGTTTCTGCAATATGAAAAGCAACCGAAGCACTGATAAAAGAAAAAAACAATAAGAATAATATATTAAGTAGATATTTTTTTAATCCCTCATACCTCATATCTTTTCAAATTTATATCCATCAAGGGCACTTCTATCACCTTTTGCAAGGATATTAATTAATTGTTCTTCAAAAACAGTAACATCTGAATATTTTCTTAAGAACTCTTCTTTTGCTTGCTCCAAAGTATCCCTTAGAACTTCACTAAGATTTTTATTTTTAAGACCTTCTTGAACAATCGTAGGATTATACATTATTATATCATTGATAATAACTCTTGCCTTACGACTGGGGTCGTTCATTTTTATTGACTGGAAAGGTACATCGGCAGTAACTTCCATTTTGTCTTTTTCAGTAATTGGTTCCAACATTTCACTCTTTGTCTGTGCCTGAGGATCTTCAACAAACTCCTGAGTTTTAACCTTTGCAAGTATTTTTTGCTTTAAAGGTAAAAGGTCAAGACTCATCTCCCCAACAATTGACAATACCTCAATCTCTTTGTTTTTAATTTCATTATCACTTAAAATATCAGTGTAAATAACTGCCTGGGGTTTGCCTTTAACAAAAAAGGGTAGTATAAAAACAGATTTTGGTAAATCACCACCAAATCTGCTATATATCAGATGGTCGTCTAATTGTGAGTTAGGTACACCAAAATAACTCTCCTTTGAATTTAAAACTTTTTTGAAAATTGTATCAGCAGATAATGAAAAGAAAACTTTTTTTATTTCTTCGTCAGCAATAGATCCAGTTGAACTGGTAAAGCCCTTACCCTTCCATCCAACTAATTTATCATCTCTTAATAGGAAAAGAGCAGATCTTTGACAATAATGATTAATCCCTTCAAGAAGATTTTTGATTAAACTTAATTGATTGACCGAAGAAGAAATTTCTTTTGTAAATTGATGTATATGGTCTATTGAATCATCCTTTTTAGACTCTTTCTGCCTATTAATTTGTAAATTTTCAGGCAAAGTATATGTCTCGAAATTATCTAATTGTGACAAATTATCTAATTGGTTTATTATTACTTCCTGAGCTGTATGTAATTTTGAAATAATCAAAGCTTTTTTTTCATTTAAGATTTCATCAATTGTTTGTTTTATTGTATCAGACATATTATCTCCTTTTAAATTCCAGACTCAAGCCTTGATGCTAGAACATCCGGTAAACCAGCTTCTCTAATTTTTTTCTGAGTTTTTTTAATACTATATGAAAAACGCTGAAATAATAACTCTCTTTTATTTGAATCAAAAATAATATAACTTGGACGCGGGTCTTTATCTCTTGGTTGTCCAATAGAGCCGGGGTTAATAAGGTATTTGGTATTTGAATCAAGCTTAATTTTTGTATCTTTAACAAAGGGAACTGTATCAATCTTATTATTTCTCAAGAGGTACATGACCGGAAAATGAGTATGTCCATAAAAAGCAACAGATGTTTCCATAGACTTCATTGATTCTGATGCTTCAAAAACCGAAAAAACATAATAATCTTCGTCAAACACAGAACCATGACAAATAGTAGAAAAATGGTCAACAATTTTTGGTCCCATTTCGATGTTTTTTAAGAATTCAAGATTTTCTTTAGTAACATTATTTTTGCTCCATTCAGCAGAAAATGCAGCTACCGGATTAAATAAAGAAGACGATTCAATGCCTGCAACAACTTTGTCGTGATTGCCTCTTATATAAGCTACATTTTTTAAACTTCTAAAAAGTTCTATAACCTCGTTGGGGTTTGCACCATAGCCTACCAAATCACCAAGAAACAAAATCTTGTCAACTTCTTTAACTTTTTTTATATTAAGCAGTTTTTCAAAAGCTTCCAAATTACTGTGTATGTCACTAATTACTAAATATTTCATTATCTTCCCTTTCCATCACTATTATACAGAATTATTTTAACATAATACTTTTTAAAATCACATACAATAGTATAATTTTTTTAAAAAAATAAAACAAGCCTTTTGCAATTATATTTACACTTTGTTTTGTTTGTTATTATGATATTAATAAGATATAATTTGTTTTAATTCTATGTATAAGGAGTAAGGATGAAATTATATCTTATAATTGTATTATTTATAATTATGTTATTATTAAACGTTAGTATATATCCACAAGACAAGTCAGAGACAATGATTACAAAAAATGGAACAGAGTATAAGTATATTATAAATGGCGAGCAAACTCAGAAAGCAGAAACATTTTATAAAATATTATTAAAAAATGAAAACCCTAAATATAGATTAAATAAAATACCTTTAATAGTATCAGATTTAGAAGACCCTAATATATCATCACCTTTTTTCGCAATGTCTTATACTCAGGATAAAACTTCAACTCTAAAAATTGTATTATTCAAAAATGTTATCGAAAGATTTTTCAAGAATAATATTCTCGATATATTACAAAATAAGTTTCAAAATGAAGATAAAAAAAAACTCAATATTACTCCTGAATATTTTTATTTGAAAATACTTCTACATCATCTATCTCATTTTTCAGGTCCTTCGGCAATTCAAATGAGTACAAAAGAGACTGTTTTCATTGACACATTACTTTTAAATAATTTTAAAACAATTGAAGAAATTAGAGCAGATATGTCATCTCTATCAATACTCAAGCAACTTATTATTAAAGAAAAATTGACAGAAAAAGAAAAAAAAGATATTTTCAAATTACATATAGCACATCTATTATACTTAAATAAACATTCTAAAGATAAAACTTCATGTTCGATACAATTAAATTTCTTTAAAAAAGCAGGTGCTTTAACTTATAATATGATAACAAATGAGATATCAATAGATTGGCTTGAACTCGACACTTCTATTAAAGAATTACTTAAAATAACAAAAAACTTTGAAAAAAAAGCTGAAACATCTGAAACAACAATAAGTAAATTTATTGAAAAATTTTCTACTATTTCAGATAATGGTGAAAAAAAATGAATTACACTTTAATCGGTTTTATAATTTACCTTTTAGGACTTCTTATTGCAGGTTTCTTAACGTATAAAATGAATAGTAACCATGAGGATTATCTTATAGCTGGTAGAAAGTTAAATCCATGGGTAGTTGCATTCTCAGAAAGAGCATCTGGTGAATCGGCATGGTTATTATTAGGCTTGCCTGGATTAGCCATGACTATAGGACTTATTGAAATATGGACTGCCATTGGTTGCATAGGTGGAATAATTTTATCCTGGTATATTATTGCTAAAGACTTAAGGGTACAGACAGAAAAATACAAGTCAATCACTCTCCCAAATTTTTTTCTTGAAAAAACAGGTGGAAAGAGCAAGGCTATTCCGATAATTTCAATGATAATCATAATTTTTTTCTTTACCTTTTATCTTGCAGCACAATTTAATGGAGCAGGAAAAGTATTAAAAGTAACCTTTGGTATAGATCCTCTTATCGGGGCATTAATCGGGGCTATTATAATAATTTTTTATACAATGATGGGAGGGTTTTCTGCTGTTGCATGGACCGACCTTGTTCAGGGAATTATTATGATTGCAACTCTTATTGTTTTACCAATTGCAGGTATGATTGAACTTGCAGACCAGGGTTCAACATTGACTGCCGGTGTATTAAAGGCAAATGAAGGTTACAAAATTGCCAATAATGATTTTATGTCTATCACAGGTGGCAAAACAGGTTGGGCATTAATAGCTGTTATTATAAGTGGTCTAAGCTGGGGATTGGGATATCTTGGTCAACCTCATCTTCTTACACGATTTATGGCTATAAGGTCAGCGAACGAAATAAAAATAAGTAGAAGAATTGCAATAACCTGGGCAATACCCGCTTTTACAGGTGCCTTTGCAATTGGTCTTGTTGGTTTGAGTTTATATGGTAGAGAGATGTTTACTGACCCTGAATTTTTAATGCCTTTTCTTGCAACAAAGCTACTCCCAAGCTGGGTTGCAGGTATTTTTATTTCCGGAGCAGTAGCTGCAATGATGTCAACTGCTGACAGCCAACTACTTGTTATTACATCAACAGTTGTTGAAGATTTTTATCATAAAGCCTTAAATAAAAAAGTGTCACAGAAAAAGTTACTTAACCTAAGTCGAATTGTTACTGTTATAATTGGGGTTTTCGGTTTTTTACTTGCCGTTACATCAAAAAAACTGATATTCTCTCTTGTGTCTTATGCATGGTCAGGGCTTGGTGCATCTTTTGGCCCTGCACTTCTTTTATTATTAAAATGGGAAAAGACAACACAGGAAGGAGTACTTGCAGGTATGATAACAGGAACCCTAACCACAATAATCTGGTCTGAGATAACAATACTCGACAATTTTATATCAGTAAGATTTGTAGCCTTTATCTTTGCTTTTATTGCCGTAGTATCTGTAAGTTTATTAACTCAAAAAAAGGTAAAAGCATATAATGATTAAAAAAAAACACTATATTGAGGATGTTAAAAGACCATCGGATGACGGTGTAATAATATACACAGATGGAGCCTGTAAATTCAACCCTGGTCCTGGTGGTTATGCTGTACTTTTGGTTTCTAAACATAAAACAAAAAAAATTTCAGAGGGTTTTAGACTTACAACAAATAATAGAATGGAATTGCTTGCCTGTATCATCGGCTTAGAGAGTATTAAAAAGCAATGCATTATTAATATTTATTCTGATTCGGCCTATGTTGTAAATTCAATAAATAAAGGCTGGGCAAAGAAATGGAAGGCTAACAACTGGAAAAGAAATAAAAAAGACTATGCTGATAATATAGACCTTTGGGATAGGTTTTTGGGGATTTATGATAAGCATAAGGTAATAATGAACTGGGTTAAGGGACATGCAAATAATCCCGGTAACGAAATATGTGACGAACTTGCCAGTAATGCAGCAATTGGAAAAGACCTTCAAATTGATACTAATTATGAAAAAAAGGCAGAAAAATGAACTCTATTTATAATTATAATTTAGAAGAGCTTAGCACCATATTAACAGAAAGAGGTATAAAACCTTTTGTTTCAAACCAAATTTTTGGCTGGTTATATAATAAGATTGAACCTGATATAAATAATTGGTCAAATATCAGTAATACAAATAAAGAGATAATAGACAGTCTTTTTGACTTGAACCTTGATAAGGTTGAAAAAGTTGAGAAGGACAGTTCAGGTACTAAAAAATTTTTAATTCGTTTACAGGATGACCTTCTCATAGAGTCTGTCTTAATCAAAGAGAGCGACCATTATACATTTTGTATTTCTTCACAGGTAGGCTGTGCCTTACAATGTGCATTTTGTGCAACAGGAAAAATGGGTTTTTTCAGAGATTTAACATCTGGTGAAATTTTATCTCAAATAATTCTTTTAAAAAAAGAACTCGGTGACTATAAAAGAAAATTAAATCTTGTCTTTATGGGAATGGGCGAACCACTATTAAATTATGATAATTTAAAGAAAGCACTATCAATAATCATAGCAGATACGGGCATCAATATTGGACAGAGAAATATCACTATATCTACATCCGGTTTTCTTGGAAAAATAAAACAACTCGAAGAAGACTTTCCTAAAATAAAAATAAGTTTTTCTCTTAACAGCTCAAATCAGGAAAACAGAGAAAAGTTAATGCCTATATCAAAAAAAGAGCCAGTCAAACCTATTCTAAACTATTTTAAAACAAAAAAAAGACAATTCCGGGTCACATTTGAATATGTAATGATTAAGGGGGTTAACGACTCTTTAGAAGATGCATTGAAACTTAATAAACTTTTATCAGGGATTTCCTGCAAAATAAACATTATTCCATATAATGAAAATAAGAGCATAAGCTTTAAATCTCCAGAAAAAAAAAAAGTTGAAAAATTTAGTGACAGCTTATTTAAAAAAGGCTATACTGTAATGGTCAGATGGTCAAAAGGAAAAGAAATAAACTCAGCCTGCGGTCAACTCAGTGCTGATAATAGACAGGTATAAAAAATTGAAAAAAAAAATTGAATTTCACGGATTTGAGCTGGATAGATTTCAGGAAGAGGCAATTGAAGCAATTACAAATAACCAATCAGTTTTAGTCTCTGCCCCTACAGGTGCAGGCAAAACTATTATTGCTGAATATGCAATTGAGCAATGTTTGATTGATGGAAGAAAAATTATCTATACTGCCCCCATTAAGGCATTATCAAACCAGAAATATAGAGAATTTCAGACATTATTTCCAGATATGGTTGGTATTATAACCGGGGACGTCTCAATAAATCCAGATGCCCCTTTGTTAATAATGACTACTGAAATATTTAA
The DNA here is from genome assembly GCA_029939015.1 of Candidatus Aminicenantota bacterium. Taxonomy (GTDB): domain Bacteria; phylum Acidobacteriota; class Aminicenantia; order UBA2199; family UBA2199; genus JAOZTV01. The sequence continues at coordinate 1,923 of JAOZTV010000101.1, read as the reverse complement.
AAATAGAATCCTTGAAAACAAAGATAGTTTTTACGGATATTCATGGATAATATTTGATGAGATTCATTATCTTGATGACGTTGACAGAGGAACTGTATGGGAAGAATCATTAATCTTTATGCCGGACAATTTTAATTTTATTGGTCTTTCTGCAACAATACCTAATATTGAGGAATTTGCAGATTGGATACGTTCAATTCATTCTAAGGAAGTAAAGGTAATAATTGAAACAAAACGTCCAATTCCGTTAAAATATTATTATAATTGTTGTGGCAAGATATCAAAAGATATTAACAAATTAAGAAAATATGGCTATTGGAAAAAAGACAAACATTTGAGTAAAGAAGATTATAATCTATTAAAAGATGAGTTTAAAAACTCTTATTCAAAAACAGCAAAACTGCTCAGATCACTTAAAAAAAAAGATAGAATACCGGCAATTTATTTCACATTCAGCAGAAAAAGAACAGAAGAACTTGCAAAATCCAATAGTGTAATTGATTTTTTTAAAGATAAAAAAGAATCAGAAGAAGCATTAAAATATTTTGATGAGTTATGTGAACAATTTGATATATCAGACTCAGACAGAACAAAGACTCTGAGGGAGTATATAAAAAAAGGCATTGCATACCATCATGCAGGTTTACTTCCAATGCAAAAAGAAGTTATAGAACAATTATTCTCAAAAAAAATGGTGAAAATAATTTTTACTACAGAAACCTTTGCGCTTGGTATCAATATGCCTGCAAGAACAGTTATTATTGACGATTTGAAAAAAAGATATAATAGATTTGTCAAATTAATTAAGATAAGAGATTTCTCTCAAATGTCAGGTAGAGCAGGCAGAAGAGGCATTGACGAAATTGGATATGTTTATAGTTTTATAAATCCATTTAATATAAAATACGAAGAATTATACCATCTTGACACAGGAACACCTGAACCGGTAATCAGTAGATTTAATGCTACCTATTCTACGATTTTAAACCTATATGAAACACATGGAGAAAATCTTTTAGAAATTTATAAACTTTCATTTCATTATTATCAGACAAAAAACAAAAAACCCTCAATTCAATATGAACAAATGGCAGCAAGATTGAGAGTATTAAAGAAGCTTAATTATATTATTGATGGAAAACTAAGCCCAAAGGGAGAATTTGCAAAAAAAGTACATGGATATGGTTTGATACTATCAGAATTATATGCAGAAGGTATAATAGAAGAGTTGGATTATAAAGAAATTGCAACCCTTGCCCTATCAATAGTATTTGAACCAAAACCAGGAGCAAGAATGCCTAGGATTCCTGAAATATTTAAGAACATCAGATTTCATACCACAGGTTCAATTAATAGAATACATAATTGTGAAAACAGATATGGAGTAAAAACTCTCTCAAAGAGATGCTTCTATGACCTTGCAACCCCACTCTCAGAATGGATGAAAGAAACACCTTTTGAAGATATTATTTCAATGATAAAAATAGACGAAGGCGAGTTAATAAGATACTATAGAATGGGCATTCAGGTTATGAGAGAACTACTTAGGACACCAGTTTCAGACATAGTAAAGGGAAACCTTGAAACTGCCATAGCCCTGATAAACCACGATGTTATGGATGCAGAAAGCCAGTTAAAAGAAGTTATAGATACTCTAAGTTCAGCTGATGGCACTATAACAGACAAGCCTGCTTCTATTGAAACTTAAGGGAAATAATTGTGCAAACTACACTTAAAGCAATGTATAAACGATTACCTTTATTTATTGCTATTACAGTTTTATGGATAGCTATTTTTATTCCATTAAATTCATCAATGAACCTCAATGATGGAAATTTAATCTATACTCTTGATGATGCATATATTCACATGGCTATAGCAAAACATTTTGAAGAAGATAGCGTTTTTGGAGTAACAAAATAT
>JAOZTV010000100.1 GCA_029939015.1 Candidatus Aminicenantota bacterium | reverse complement strand
CCTGCCATTAACGAGCCTTCTTCTATATTGCCGTCAACGACTGCATTTCTTAAAGCTCCTATCCAATAGCTTTCGACTTCGTATTGAGCTTCAATTCTATTAATTTCTTTATTATTAAGTTGTTTTAAAAGTTTTAATTGTAATTCTCCAAACTTGTCCATTCCTTTGTTTTTTAATGCTCTTACAGCTACTACAGGTAGTGCAGAATCGTATTGGGGCGTTGCAGTTGCCTCTCTTGCTCTAGCTTTTTTAAATCTTGTTTTAAATTTTTCATGAGCAGGGCTTTCTTCTGACATTGCAAAAATTGTACCCATTTGAACGCCACTTACTCCCATAAGAAATAGATGAGCTATCATTTTTCCTGTTGCTATACCGCCTGCAACAAAAATTGGTATGTTTGGAAATTTAAACAGAACCTGTTGAATTAATACAATTGTTGATACATGTCCAATATGTCCACCTGCCTCACTACCTTCAAGTATCAATGCATCAGTTCCATATTCAATCATTCTTGTTGCAATTGATTCTGTTGAAGCAAAACACATAACTTTTGTACCTGATGATTTTGCTAATTCTACTTCATTTTTTCTTGGAAAACTTCCAGCAAATACAATAAATGGTACCTTCTTTTTGACAGCAAGGTTTAGGTGATCTAAATAATTTGGAGCAAGAGTTATCAGATTAACAGCAAATTGAATGTTTTTGCTTTTTAATATATCTATTTCTTCTTCAAAAAGATCCAAAGGCATATTGCCAGCTGCCAGTACGCCTAAACCACCTGAATCACCAACGGATTGTACCAGTTTAGAGTCGCTTATCCATGTCATTGCACCTGATATAATAGGGTATTTTGTACCTAAAAAATCAGTGCCATTTTTCCAGAACTTAAAGTTTTCTATATTTTTCATTGTTAAATTCTAACAGAAAAATATTTTATTGTAAATTTGAGAAAAATATTTGACAAAAAAATATTGATATGTTAAAAATTTACTGTACATTTCAAAAATTATTTATTTATAATCTTTTGAAATTAACGGAGCAATTGAATGTTTGAATATTTTGGCAATACCGATGTAGGAAAAGTTAGAAAAAATAATGAAGATTTCTATGTCTATAAAAAAATTGACAAAGACGAGCATCTTTTTATTATTGCTGATGGAATGGGTGGACATCGGGCTGGTGATGTAGCCTCAAGTCTTGGTACAACAACATTTGTCAAAGAGTATAAAAAATTAAGAGGAAAAGACAATTCTATTTTAGATTCTTTGAATTTGTCCCTACAGAAAGCAAATGCTTCAATATTGAACAAGGCAACAAAAGAACCTGAAAAGAAAGGAATGGGTACAACCTTTTCAGCATTAGTAATTAAAGATATGAAAGGAAATATAATTCATGTTGGAGATTCCCGGATATATTTAATAAGGAAAAACAAAATAAAACGTTTGACCAGAGATCATACATTTGTTGAAAAAATGATTGAAGAGGGTAGAATTAAAGAAAAAGATGCAAGAACTCATCCGCATAGAAATATTTTATATTACTCTCTCGGGGCAAGGGACAGCCTTTCTCCGCAACTTATAGAGAATTTTGATATATTTGAAAAAGATGCCTTCCTACTATGTTCTGATGGACTTAATTCAATGGTAGAAGATGCATCTATTAAAGATTATTGTATATTATATCCCCCACAAAGAGCAGTTAATGAATTAATACATCTTGCTAATATTAATGGTGGCACAGACAATATAACCATACAAATAGTACATTTTGGTAATGTCGCTGAACAGGATAAAACTGAGACTTTAAATGTTGGAATATTAAGAAAAAAAAAAGCCTTTTTTATTTGGAGTTTAATAGTTTTACTTTTGTTTTTTTTAATATATGTTTTTTTAATTAAATAGTTTTATATTATTATAATGAATCTAAAAAAAATAGGTAATATTCAGATTGGTGAAAAAATAGGTAGTGGTGGTTTTGGCGTAATTTACTCTGGCATAGATACGAATCTGAATAGAAAGGTCGCAGTAAAAATTATTGATTCAGATTTGATTAAGGACAAAAACATTCTTTCATTTTTTAAAAAAGAAGCTATTACTCAGGGACAAATGAACCATCCCAATATTGTATCTGTTTATAGTTTTGACAAGATAGACTCTACAAATTTTATAATCTTTGAGTTTGTTGAAGGAAAATCCTTAAAATTAATTCTGGAATCAGAACATAAACTTGGATTTGAATTATGCATAAATTATTTAAAACAAATTTTAAGGGGTCTTCACTTTGCACATATACGAAATATTGTTCATTATGATATTAAACCGTCGAATATTATTATAACAAATTCAAATATTGTAAAAATTACAGACTTTGGTATTGCTCAATTATTTGGTATGATGTCAAAAACAAAAGATGATCAATGGTATGGAACACCTATTTATGCCTCGCCAGAACAGCTGTCAGGTATATCTTCTGATTTCAGATCAGATATATATTCTTTGGGCATAACTGTTTTTGAGATGCTAACAGGTAGTCTTCCGTATGATATTAATAAGTATAAAAACAGAGAAGAAGTATTTTATGAACAAAAAATAAAGTTTCCTGCAAATATTGAGAAAAGAACAAAAAAGTTTATTGATTTATTTTTACTAAAAGCAATGAAAAGAGATGTTGAAATGCGCTATCAGAATGTCCTCGAAATGCTTGAAATACTTGATAATATATATGAATTGATTTAATTTAGGTTAGATATTATTAATTTATTAACTATAATTTATTGTTTTTAAAAATGAAATGATTTATAATATATTATTGTATATTAGGAGGGGAGAGGTATGAGTGTTGATGAAATAATAAAAAGCGTGAAACTTCCAACCTTATCAAAAACTCTAAATGAAATTATTGAATTAGAAAAGCAGAATCCTGTTTCAATTTTTAACGATATGATAAAAGTTATTGAAAAAGACCCCCTGTTGTCTGTTCATATAATGCAAATTGCAAATTCACCTCTTCTCGGGTTTTCAAAGAATGTCAGATCAATAACACATGCAGTAAGTCTATTGGGAATTACTCAAATTAGAAATATGGCATTTTCATTTTCTATTTTTGATTTTATTAAAAAGGTAAATTATTCAAAAGAATATGGAAAAATATTTAAATCAATATTAAAACGATCTTCAATGATGAGTTCAATTGGCGGTATTATTGCAAAAAACAAAGGAAATGCAAATTCTGATGAACTTTATATAGCAGGTTTGATATCTAATTTAGGCCAAATTATTTTGTTTTTGAACTCTCCTGAGAAATATGCAAATATTTTTGTTGAAAGCAGAGATATAATTAACTTAGAACAAAAAGAATTTGGCACTAATTTTATTGAAATTGGTATTGCTTTTTGTAAAAAAGAAAACCTCCCCTCTTTTTTAGAATCTGCTATAAAAAACCAATTTGAATTAATTGAAAAAACTGAACTGAATAAAATCATTCATATTACATCTAGAATAACAGAATTTCTTTTAACTGAAAATGAGACAAAAAAAAAGAAATTATTTGATTCTCTGGAAAATGATGTAAAGGAAACTCTTAACCTGACAATGTCAGATATAAATAATACAATAAAAGACTTGCCCTTAATGATGGACTCTTTTATGGCTGATTTTCCTGAGGTTCAATCCGAATTAAATAAGATCATCAGTACCTCATCAGAAATCATCATTAATTCAATGCGTAAAGAATTAGATCTGGTCATACAGACAAAAGAACAGGCAGAACGAGAAAAAAACATTTCTAAAGAAAAAAAGTTTATTACAAATATGCTTAATTTATCTAAAGAATTCTCTGTACTTCTAATGCCGGACAAATTAATAGCAATACTTATTGACTATTTTAAAACAAATATAAAAGAGTATAATATGAAAGTATTATACTCTGGTCAGCATAAATCAAACTTTACTTTTTTTTGTGATGACAAAAAAATCAATGGAAAATTAATTAAAATTGATTCCTCAGATTTACTTATTGAATCAAAAAAAAAAGGCGAGCCATTATTTGCATCAAATAAGGATATTGAAATTTTAGGTCTTGAAAAAAACCTTAATCAAATAGTTTTTCCTATTTCATATCACAAAAATAATTTTGGCTTTTTGATTCTTGGCGTTGACAATTCTTTTATGCAGAATATTGATTATATTATATCCTATTTGAGTATAACCTCCAATATAATTGCAAATTCATTTCAGAATTATTTTAGTTTTGTAAATATTAAAGCAGAAACACAAAAGAAAGAAAAATTTGCAAATGAACTGATAAATAATGACAAAAAATTATTATATTATGAGGCAAATGAAACTATTTTGAGCAGAAGTAATGTTTTAGAGGAAATTCTCCCAATAATTTTTCACAAATTGAAAAACAAATTAACACCTATTTTGGGTTATAGTCAATTGCTTGTTAATCTTTCTGAAAATGGAAATATTATAGAAAAATTAAAGAGGATTGAAAGAAATGCAAATGAATTGACAGATATTCTTGATTCAATGTCTAGTGGTTTTAAAGCAGAAGAATTATCCAGAAAAAACGAGAACATAAATGAGATATTATTTAAGATGGAGCCTTTCTTTTTGAAAATTGAAGAAAACACAAAAATAATTATTGACCTTGAATTGGACCATTCTATTAAAGATTTTTTATTAAGTAGAGGACAAATAATCAATATGGTTATGAATCTTATTGAAAATTCTGTCGAAGCTATTGAAAATGATAAAAATATTAAAGAGAATTTAAAGAGAATTGAGATTAAAACTTCTATGAAAGAGAATACCGTTTGTCTTATTATTAAAGACAATGGAATAGGTATTGAAAAAGAGCACCTACTTAAAATCTGGGCACCATTTTTCTCTATATCAACGGCAAAAACCGGTATAGGGTTAACTGCCTGTGAAAGAGTGTTGACTAACCATAAGGCAAAATATAATTTCAAATCTGAACCTGGAGAATTCACTGAATTTACAGCAGAATTCCCTATTAATATTATTGATGAGAATGAAAAAACTCGTACAAAAACAAATAAGAATGAGAATGTTAATTTAAATATACTGATTATTGATGATGAGGAATCATTGGTTACTTTAATGAAAGAAATTTTGCAATTAGATACTAATCTAAATATTATTACTGCTCTTAGCGGTAAAGATGCTATTAAATTAATTGACGAGAATGAGTTTATATTAATAATATCAGACATACAAATGCCTGGTATTAATGGTATGGATATTTTTAATCATCTAAAATCTAAAGGCATTGAGAACAGATTAGTGATGGTAACAGGAAATCCTTATATAAATGAGATTGCAACCTTTTTGAAAAACAATAAGATACAATATTTAAAAAAACCTTTTGAATTAATGGAATTTAGAAGGTTAGTCAATGAAAAATTAAAACAGATAATGAATAAGGAGAAATAATTATGTTAGAAAAAAATGTGTACTTTTTCTCAAAAGAAGATACTGATGGGAATAAAAATTTAAAGGAAGTACTTGGTGGAAAGGGAGCTAATTTAGCTGAAATGTGTAATATTGGATTACCAATCCCTCCAGGATTTACTGTTACTACAGATGTATGTAAAATTTATTATGATAATAACAAATCATATCCTGAAACAATTAAAAAAGAAGTTGAAAAAAACTTGAAAAAAGTTGAAGAATTATTGGGAAAAAAACTTGGAGATCCTAATGATCCTCTATTAGTTTCTGTAAGGTCTGGTGCAGCAGTTTCAATGCCTGGTATGATGGATACTGTTTTAAATCTTGGATTAAATGATAAATCTGTAGAGGGACTTGCTAAAGTTTCTGGTAACGAATGGTTTGCTTTTGACTCATATAGACGATTTATTCAGATGTATGGTGATGTGGTATTGGGGATGAAACCTGAGAATGATGGTGACGAAGATCCTTTTGAAGGAATAATCGAAGATGTAAAAAAAGAAAAAAAAATTGAATTAGACACTGAACTTTCTATTGATGATTTAAAATCATTAATAGTAAAATTTAAAGATGCAGTTAAAAAGGTTACAGGTAAAGATTTCCCAATTAGTCCTATGGAACAATTATGGGGTGGAATTGACGCTGTCTTTAATAGCTGGAATACAGATAGAGCAATATATTATAGAAGATTAAATCAAATCCCTGATGATATTGGAACTGCTGTTAATGTTCAGACTATGGTTTATGGAAATATGGGAGAAACTTCTGGTACTGGTGTAGCATTTACAAGAGATGCTGCGACTGGAGAAAACCTGTTTACCGGAGAATATTTAATCAATGCACAGGGTGAGGATGTTGTTGCAGGGACAAGAACTCCTCAACAGATAACCAAAGAAGGCTCATTGAGATGGGCAAAATTACAGGATGTTTCCGAAGAAGAGAGAGTATCAAATTTTCCTTCACTTGAAGAAGCAATGCCTAAAATGTATAAAGACTTATTTGAAATGCAGAGAAAACTTGAAGTATATTATAAAGATATGCAGGATCTTGAGTTTACAATTCAGGATGGCAAGATGTGGATACTTCAAACCAGAAGTGGAAAACGTACCTGTGCTTCAATGATTAAGATTGCATTGGATATGGTTAAAGAAGGTATGATTGATGAAAAAACTGCTGTATTGAGAGTTGAGCCTAATAAACTTGACGAGCTTCTTCACCCTGATTTTGATAAAAAAGCTATTGACGAAGCTATTGTTCTTACAAAAGGTTTGCCTGCTTCTCCTGGAGCTGCAACTGGTCAGATTGTATTTAATGCAGATGTTGCAGAAGAATGGGCAGATGATGGCAAAGAAACAATTCTTGTTCGTACTGAAACTTCTCCTGAAGATTTAAAAGGTATGAATGTTGCTAAAGGTATTTTAACTGCAAAAGGCGGAATGACATCTCATGCTGCTGTTGTTGCAAGAGGAATGGGTAAATGTTGTGTTTCAGGTGCTGGCAGTATTAGAATTAACTATAAGGCAAAGACATTGACTATCGGTGAAGATGTTTTTAAAGAGGGTGACTGGCTCTCATTGAATGGTACTACCGGAGAAGTTTATAAAGGGAAAACAAAAACAATTGAACCTGAATTGAGCGGTAATTTTGGACAATTGATGGAACTTGCAGATAAATATACAAGAATGAATGTTAGAACTAACGCAGATACTCCACATGATTCAGAAGTTGCAAGAAAATTTGGGGCTCAGGGTATCGGACTTTGTAGAACCGAGCATATGTTCTTTGAAGGTGATAGAATTATTGCAATGAGAGAGATGATACTTGCAAAAGATGAGGCAGGAAGAATTGAAGCACTTGAAAAATTATTACCTATTCAAAGAGCTGATTTTGAAGGGATTTTTAAAGCCATGCATGACCTTCCGGTAACTGTAAGATTATTAGATCCTCCTCTTCATGAATTTGTACCTCATGATGAGAAAGGTCAGAAAGAAATGGCAAAAGTAATGGGCATTTCAATTGAAGAAATTAAGGATAAGATTGAGAGTCTTTCAGAAGTTAATCCAATGTTAGGTCATAGAGGTTGTCGTCTTGGAAACACATATCCTGAGATTACAGTAATGCAGGCAAGGGCTATTATTGAGGCTGCTTTAAATCTTAAGAAAAAAGGAATAAAAGCTATTCCTGAAATAATGATTCCATTGATTGGTACAGCTAAAGAATTTAAGATGCAGGAAGAAATAGTGAGAGATACAATTAATACTGTTTTTGAAGAAAGAGGCGAGAAGATGGATTATCTTGTTGGTACAATGATTGAAATCCCGAGAGCTGCCTTAACTGCTGATGAAGTTGCAAAAGATGCTGAATTTTTCTCATTTGGTACGAATGATCTAACTCAAATGACTTATGGTTATTCAAGGGATGATGCTGGTAAATTTTTACCAATATATATCGAAAAAGGTCTTTTAAAGAATGACCCTTTCCAGGTCTTAGACCAGACTGGTGTTGGACAGTTAGTTAAAATGGCAACTGAAAAAGGAAGGTCGGCAAGATCAAATCTAAAAATAGGTATCTGTGGTGAACATGGTGGCGAACCAAGTTCAGTTGAGTTTTGTGATGGAGTTGGCATGAACTATGTTAGTTGTTCTCCATATAGAGTACCAATTGCAAGACTGGCTGCTGCACAGGCAAATATAAAAAAAAAATAGGTTAAAATAATGGAAGCCATTAAAATTCAGGACTTGAGAAAGTCCTTTGTTTCAGATTTTATGGTAAGACGGACAAAAGTCTTGAATGGGCTTTCATTAAACGTAAATCAAGGAGAAATATACGGGTTTTTAGGTCAGAATGGGGCTGGGAAAACTACTACTATCAAGTGTTTATTAGGTTTAATTAAACCGGATAGTGGAAAAATGTTTCTCCTTGATGAAATATCATATACAATTAAAGGCAGGAAAAATGTTGGGTTCTTGCCTGAACATCCATATTTTTATGATTATCTGACTATTGAAGAATTATTACTTTTTTCAAGTAGTCTTTTTGGAATAAAAAAATCGATTGCCAGAGCAAGAATAAAGGATTTAATTGCAAAGGTAGGTATGCAGGGAAAGGAAAAATTAAAACTTAGAAAATTATCAAAGGGAATGATTCAGAGGATTGGACTTGCACAGGCATTAATCAATGATCCTGAAGTTCTGATTTTAGATGAACCTTTTTCAGGCTTGGATCCAATTGGCCGTAAAGAAGTTAGGGATGTGATACTATCCTTAAAAGATGAAGGAAAAACTGTTTTTTTCTCATCTCATATTCTTCAAGATATGGAGATGATAGTTGATCGTGTTGGCATATTATTAGATGGTGTGATAATTAAAGAGGGACAATTAGATGATATGATTTCCAGTCAAAGTGATATTTATGAGACTGTTTTTACAGGTGTAGAAGAAGATATTTTAAAAAGTAATAAATATAAGTTTTCTAAAAGAAACGAAAAGTATATTATTAAATCCACTTCAAATGAAAAGGTTAATGAACTTATTGAATTTTTAATTATGAACAGAGGAAAAATAAGTTCTATTAATCAGATGGGTCAAACCCTTGAAGATGTTTTTTTAAAGGAAATAAAAAAATGATTATAAAGGCAATCGTATTCAATACTTTTAAAGAGGCAATAAGAAATAGATTTTTATACTTATTATTCTTTCTCGGTATATTTTTTGCATTCAGTTCTTATATAATAAGTTTATTATCGATTGGAGGTGAAGAAAAGGTTCTGATGGATGTAGGGCTAGCAGCAATTAATTTTTTCTCAGTACTTATTGCAATTTTTACCGGTATCAACCTTGTATATAAGGAGATTGACAAAAAAACTGTTTTTAATATTTTGAGTAAACCTGTATCAAGAGAAAATTTTATAATCGGGAAATTTTTAGGACTTGCATACACTATGTTTATAACCTTGTTTCTTATGGCAATTATATTTATTATATTCCTTTATATAGCCATAGGTAGTTTCGATGCGAATATTCTATACTTCTTTATGCTTTTATATATTGAATTATTGATAATTATTTCAATATCCCTGCTTTTTTCATCTTTTTCAACACCAATTTTATCATCAATTTTTACAATATCAATTTACTTGCTTGGTAATGTCACATGGACATTTAATTATTTTAGACATATGCTTACGAGTACATTATCTAAATTTATTGCCTATCCAATTTACTATGTCTTTCCAAATTTAGATAAATTTAATATAAAAAATGATTTAGTTTCCAATGGAGTAGTTGATTTAACTAATTTTTTCTATTCCAG
>JAOZTV010000394.1 GCA_029939015.1 Candidatus Aminicenantota bacterium | reverse complement strand
CATGGTGGTCATATAGATTTAATGCAAGAGAAAAAAACATAGGATGGAGAATTGATTATTTCTGTATAAATGAAGAGAGCAAAAAAAGAATAATTAATGCCTCAATAATGCCAGAAATAAGAGGTTCAGACCATTGCCCTGTAAGCGTGGAATTTGTTTAGGAAGCATAATCATGGTTAAACTTAAGAAAATACATCAAAGCAAAACAATTGATTTCTTTTCATTATCAACTGAGAGCAATATAAGTATTCCCTTTGTAGATGGCGGTATCAGTGCTGGTTTTCCCTCTCCTGCTGAGGATTTTATCGATGTTTCTATTGATTTAAACAAAACATTAATTAAAAACCCTCCAGCTACATTTCTTGGCAGAGTAAATGGTGATTCTATGCAGGATTTGGGGATTTCTGATGGAGATTTGATAGTTATTGATAAAAGTCTTGAAGCAAAGAATGGGAAAATAGCAGTTTGCTATATTGACGGAGAGTTTACTCTTAAAAAAATCAAACTTGAAAAGAATCAATGCTGGTTAATGCCTGCCAATAAAAAGTATGAACCTATTAAAATAACCGAAGACAATGATTTAGTTATCTGGGGTATTCTGGTTCATGTTATTAAATCTTTTTAACCTTCCAATGTTTGCTTTAGTTGACTGCAATAATTTTTATGCCTCCTGTGAGCGGGTCTTTCGCCCTGAACTTATTAATAAGCCTGTAGTAGTATTATCCAATAACGACGGCTGTGTCATTGCAAGAAGTAATGAAGCAAAAAAACATATCCCTATGGGTGCACCTGCATTTAAGTTTGAAAAGATATTTAAACAGTATAATATCAATGTATTTTCATCAAATTATCCTCTTTACGGAGATATGAGTAATCGTGTTATGACAATATTATCGGGTTTTGCCCCAGATATAGAAATTTATAGCATTGATGAGGCTTTTTTAAAATATGGTAAATCAAATTATATAAATTTAATAGACGAAGGTCTAAAAATAAGCCATATAATCAAGAAATCAACAGGTATCCCGGTAAGTGTCGGTTTTGCACCTACAAAGGCATTATCAAAGGTTGCAAATAGAATTGCTAAAAAATTCAGCGAGAGGACCAATAGCGTATATGTTATTGATAATGAAGAAAAACGAATTAAGGCTTTAAAATGGTTGGCAATTGAAGATGTATGGGGAATTGGACGTAAAAATGCGAAAAAACTGAGAAATATAAATATCAACTCTGCCTACGATTTTACACAGCTCAGTAATGAATGGATTAAAAAATATTTAACAATTACAGGATTAAGACTTAAAAGGGAATTGCAGGGACTGCCTACACTTGATTTGGAGCAGTATGTAGAAAAAAAAAGTATAGCGACAACAAGAACATTTGAAAAAAACCATTCCGATTTTGAACAGATAAAAGAACGGGTAACCACCTTTGCAGTTTCTAATGCCGAAAAACTCAGAAAACAAAAATCCTGCACCAATACAATTATGGTATTTTTACATACCAACGGACATCGTAAAGACTTACCACAGTACAGCAAGAATATTGTCATAAAACTACCTTATGCAACCAGTTCTTCTATTGAACTTGCCAAATTTGCCGTTGACGGTCTTAAAACAATTTATAAAAAAGGCTATAAGTACAAAAAGGCAGGGGTTATAGTAATGGATTTTGTTGATGAAGATAAAAAACAAAAAAAATTGTTTGAGAACTCGAACCCAAAACACATTGATTTGATGAAGGCTGTTGATATAATCAACGATACCATAGGTCATGGCAAAATAAAACTTGGAAGTCAGGATTTAAAACGAACATGGAAGATGAATCAGAATAGTCTGTCGCCAAGATATACAACACGATTAGACGACATCATAAGGGTTAAGGCATAAAGAATGTGTTTTCTACCCTTGTCCATTTAATATTGAATATAATTCGACTACATTTTTTATTGATCTTATCTTACAGTTTTTCTGTTCTATTTTTTCTGCCTGAATTTCAGGTAAAATAAAGTTTTTGTACCCCTGCCTTATGCCCTCTTTTATCCTTTTTTCTATTCCGCCGACAGGTCTTATCTCCCCTGTTAATCCTACTTCACCAATTATCAATGTGTCTTTAGGTAGTGGTATATTTTTATAACTTGATATCAAAGCAGATATAACAGCAAGATCACCTGCCGTTTCTTTAATGTTCATTCCGCCTGTAATATTGATAAATACATCAGATTTATAAAATGGAATTTTTAATTTTTTTTCAATTACCGACAATAGCATTGACATTCTATATCCATCAAAACCTACTGATATACGCCTTGGATTACCTGCAAAAGGGCTTTCAGTTACAAGAGCCTGTATTTCCAAGAGTATTGACCTTGTACCTCTGTCTGCCGGAAAAACAGCAAGTCCAGGTTCTAAGGTTTCTCTTTGTCCAATAAATAATTGTGACGGATCATCAACAGATATTAATCCTTTTCCGGTCATTTGAAAAACGCCAATCTCGTCAACAGGTCCAAATCTGTTCTTTTCAGTCCTAAGAACTCTATAATCAGATTTTAATTCACCTTGAAAATAGAGGACAACATCAACCATGTGTTCAAGGGTTTTGGGACCTGCAATACTACCATCTTTTGTTATATGCCCAATAAGAAAAACAGTTATATTATTGTTTTTTGCAATTTCAATAATTTCATTTGTTACATATTTAAGCGATGATACCGAGCCTGACATCATACCTTT
>JAOZTV010000393.1 GCA_029939015.1 Candidatus Aminicenantota bacterium | reverse complement strand
GACTACATTTTCATGATGTTAATAAACTTATTAAAGTTTTAAATGACCTTGTTGACAATAATAATACAGTTATTGTTATTGAACATAATATGGATATGATAAAATCAGGAGACCATATTATTGATCTTGGACCTGAAGGTGGTGATGGAGGTGGAGAAATTATTGCCGAAGGAACACCTGAGAATGTTGCAAAAATAAAGGATAGTTTTACTGGTCAATTTTTGGCAGATATATTGAAAATATAGGCAAATAGGCAAGGAGGCAGAGAGGCAATGAGTAAAGTAAAAGAACTATTAACATTACATTTATTAATAAATATGCTATTTCTCCTTGCCTCCTTGCCTACTTGCCTATTTGCCTTTTCTTTATTATGAACTTAAATAATATACCTATTGAGCCAGGTTGTTACCTGTTTTTTAATAAATCTGATGATATCATTTACATAGGTAAGGCTAAAAATTTAAAAAAGAGAGTAAGTAGTTATTTTCAGAAAAAAGACCATGATACTAAAACCAAACATTTAATAAAAAATATAGAAAGAGCCGAATATTTTATAACTTTAAATGAAAGTGAAGCATTGATACTTGAAAATACACTGATAAAAAAACATAATCCAAAATATAATATTGATTTGAAAGATGCAAAGAGATTTGCCTTTATTAAATTATCGAACGAAAAATTCCCAAGATTTTCAATTGCAAGAAATAGAACAGGAGAAGGAATGTTTTTTGGTCCATTTGTTCTTGGAATACAAAGAGATCAAATACTATCGGTAATAAACAGAACATTCAAATTAATAACCTGTAAAAAACTACCTAAGAAACCATGCCTGAGATATCATCTGAATAGTTGTACTGCTCCCTGTATCGATAAAATTGGAGAGCCTGAATATAATACAAATATAAGAAGAGCAGTAATGGTGTTAAAAGGAAACATTGCTGAACTAATTAATGGTTTAAATGATGAAATGAAAAATGCTTCAAAGGATATGAATTATGAATGGGCTCTTGAATTAAGAAACCAGATAACATCATTAAAAGCTCTGCAAACAAGACAGAATATGGAACGATCAAAAAAATATAATGAAGATATTATAAATTATATTGTCGATAAAGGTAAAGTTTTTTTGATTTTATTTAATATTTATAAGGGAGTTCTTGAAAATAGACAGGTATTTGAATTAGAAGAAAAGGAGCTTTTTTTTGAAGAATTCCTCATCAAATATTATACAGACAACCCTATTCCTAAAGAAATAATTATTCCAAAATTACCTGACAATATAATTATTGAGCATATAAATAAATTAAAAGGAAAGGTAGTATTATTTAAAGTTCCTCAAAGAGGAGAAAAGGCTGCTCTTCTAAGTCTTGTTCATAAAAACATTGAAAAAATATATTTTGGAAATATTAAAAAACTTGAAGAACTTAAAGAAAAAATTTATCTTCAAAATATGCCTTATATAATCGAATGTTTTGATATATCACATATTTCCGGCACATCAACTGTAGCCTCAATGGTTCAATTCAGAAATGGTTCAGCATATAAAAATGGATACAGAAAATTTAAAATCAAAACAGTTGAGAATGTTGATGATTTTAAGTCAATTGCCGAAGTGGTTAGAAGAAGATATACAAGACTAAAAAACGAATCAGGAGAAATGCCAGACCTTATTGTCATTGATGGCGGGAAAGGACAATTAAATGCAGCTTTAAAAGAAATGCAGAAAATTGACCCTGAAATACCAGTTATTTCTCTAGCAAAACAATTTGAAGAAATATACTTACCAGGACTTGTTGAACCTATAAGATTAAGTAAAAGATCAGAGGCATTAAAACTACTCATGCAAATAAGAGACGAATCACATAGATTTGCAATAACCTATAATAGATTATTAAGAAAAAAAGCTCAGTTGAATCTAAATTAAAAATTTAATTTACTCTACTCCAGAATGGTATAGTAAATATATTATAATATTTATTAGGTATTTTATTTTAAAATAATTGGAGAATAATATGAAAAACAAAAGTCCAGTTTTGAACTTTAAATCTATTAAAAAGAGTCCAGTTTTGAATCTTAAATGACAACTCTAATTTTTGTAGTTGATTTTTTTTTTTAATAGTATTATAAGCATATTTATCAGTAATATATAAATTCAAAGGAGAATAGAAATGAACAAAAGTGAATTAATTAGTGTTGTGGGAACAGTTACAGGGCTACAGGTAAAACAGGCAGAAGCTGCAATCAATGCTATTTTTGAAACAATCGCAGATGTTATGGAAAAGAAAGAAAAATTAACCATAATAGGCTTTGGAACTTTCGGAACTTCTGATCGAGCTGCTAGAGATGGGATTAATCCTAAAACCGGAGAAAAATTAAAGATCGCTGCAAGAACAGTACCTACTTTTAAAGCCGGGA
Organism: Candidatus Aminicenantota bacterium; assembly: GCA_029939015.1. Lineage (GTDB taxonomy): Bacteria > Acidobacteriota > Aminicenantia > UBA2199 > UBA2199 > JAOZTV01. The sequence goes on along the minus strand of JAOZTV010000393.1, from coordinate 328 downwards.
AAGCTTTAAAAGATAAAGTAAAGTGATAAAAAAAAATATAAACAATTAACTTCGTTGATTCCTTCGGAGTTGTTGTTATCCCCCCAAATTGGCAGTATAACAACAATGAATATACACATACGTTGTGTGCAATTAAGACATTGAATTCAGTTGAAACAGTGAAGACTTATTAATTAGGAGATTAAGAATATGAATGTATTTACAATAACACCCAAAGTTGATGAAACACAGGAATTTATAGAAATTGCTAATGATTTTTCAAATCCTTTGGAACTTGTTCGAGAGGCAATAAGTAATGCTTATGATGCAAAAGCAACAGAAATAAAAC